>PSLF01000008.1 GCA_040289475.1 Acidimicrobiia bacterium
ATCCGCTAGAAGCGGAGCTGCTCTCCATCTTCGACCAGGAGGTGTAGAGCAGCGGCCGACAGAGGGATGGCGTTGGGCGAATACAGCTCGGGGGAGTATGACTATCTCCTACCTAAACAGGCCATTGCTCAACAGCCATCGGAGCCGCGGGACGGTGCACGCCTGTTACTGTGCCGAGGCGAGCAGATCTCGACTGGTTGGAGGGTCCGAGATCTCCCAGAGATTTTGTCCCCGGGGGACCTACTCGTCTTCAATGCCACCCGTACGAGAAGAGCACGTGTTTTTGTAAGGCGCCCTACTGGGGGGCGGACCGAGCTTTTGTTTTTGCGGCGCTTGGTTCCGGGGCAGAGGAGCAAATGGGATCCACCACTTATCACGGCCTGCTTTCCCGAGGTAAGCGGCAAACCCGGGGAAGAGGCTAATAGAGGATTGTCCCAAATTTCACAAGGAGTCTCCGGTACACGCGACGAAAACTCGGGCGGAGCCGAACTGCAGAGATGGGAGGTTCTGGCCAAACCTTCTCGCAAGCTAGAAGTGGGAATGGAGCTTACTCCAGAAAAAGCAGGCGGCGGGTGCTGTTATATAAGGGTGGAAGAAAGCAAAGGAGAGGGGCACTGGGAAGTCACATTGATCTGTGGCGAACACCCCTGCGGCCAGTTCTTCAAGCGCCACGGACAGCTTCCGCTCCCCCCATACTTCGTGGGAACACTTGAGTCCGAGGAACGCTATCAGACCGTTTTCGGAGACAGAGAAGGGTCGGCAGCCTCTCCCACTGCTGGCCTACATTTCACCAAAGAACTTCTGGCGAGACTCGAAAATCGAAAGATTCGCACAGCCTTCGTGTACCTAGAGATCGGCGCGGACACCTTGAGGCCTATTCGGCATCCTAATGTTGCCGCCAATACAGTTCACTCTGAGGCATGTGAGGTCGACGACATGACGGCACACGCCGTCAATGAGACTAAGAAGCTAGGGCGAAAGGTTGTAGCAGTCGGAACGACGGTAGTTAGGACACTCGAGTCTTTTGCTGCTTCCCAAGGGAAAGTCGAGGCGGGCAGAAAGCTAACCAACCTTTTTGTAGCTCCCGGGTTTCGTTTTCAGGTTGTGGACGCTCTCATGACCAACTTTCACGCACCTAACACTTCAATGCTTTATATGGTCGCGGCTATGTATCCAGGTTGGAGAGATGCGTATCTGACAGCTCTGAGGGAGGGATTCAAGTTTCTTTCCTTTGGGGACGCCATGCTCATCTACCCTAAATAGGGGTTTGAAGAAGCTAAAAATGCGCCGATTATAAACGCGAACAAGTAGCGCGCCCTAAGTTCGGTACCGGCTCGTAGCGAATCCAGCTCTCTTGAACAAACCAAGCGTGAATTAGGGTGGCGTTATTCTTGTATGCAAGACCGGTACGAGGGTTGTGCGCCCTGCTTAATGGAGCTCCGAACGGCGAGGTACATGTAGTTGGACCCAGACCAACCGAAACTAGGCGAAGTACTCGTAGCGGCAGGGGTCATCTCCCAGCTGGAGTTACTAGAGGCCCTGGAGCTGCAAAAGGCCGATCCTAGAAAACCCAGGCTCGGTCAGCTTTTGATTGAGAAAGGGTGGGCTACCGAGGGTGAGATTTGTCGGGCTCTTTCGGGCCAGCTCCGTCTTCCGTTCGTGGATCTGAGAAGTACGACACTGGATCCCTCTGTTGTCGCGACGATCCCCGGCGAGCTTGCAACCAAGTACCAGTGCGTCGCGGTGGGGATGCGAGGAGACGAGCTGCTCGTAGCCATGGCCGATCCAACAAATCTACTTGCAGTTGACGACTTGCGAGTAGCGACGAAAAAGAAGATCAAACGGGTCGTGGCTCAGCCCTCGCTTATATCCAGAGCGATAGCGAGTTACTACGCCATACAGGACGCGGCATATTGGGCCCAGGTCGCTACCGGCCACCCGCCAGCCCGGATCAGCGATCTGCGCCGTGGCGGTCCGAGAGTAGGCGGCCCTTCTTCTGCGACAGACATTCCCAGACTAGACCCTACGACTCGCCGTATCCAGCATGCTGCCAGAACGCACCAGGCTGGATTCCAGGAATCTCAAGATGTGATTGATGTAGCGCGAGAGCTTCTCAAACCCGCCTCCCCAGAGGTGCTCGAGTACACGAAAAGGCGCGTCCGAGAGGATGAGGTAGAGGATGTCCCCGAGGAGCCGAGCAGTATTTCGGCACTTCCCCCGCTTCCTCAAGTAATGCCTACCTCCGAGGTGTTTCGAGAAGAGGCTCGCCGTGCGGTAGGAGCGATGCTCGCCGATGCGGTCAAGCAAAAGGCCACAGAGATCAGAGGAGAGCCAGGTCTGGAGGGTTACTCTATTCAATTCAAAAGCGGTGGAACTTATCGCGAGGTAATGGGAATCCCGAAGCGCCTTCAAGCAGCCGCGACGGCCGTCCTAAAGGAGATGGCTGGATTGGACACAGCTCAGCACAAGATAGAGCAAGAGGGAGCTTTCGAAGTCATTCGAGATGAGTTTTCCTTCGGAGGGACCATAAAGTTTTCACCCTCTCTAAACGGGGAAAAGTTCGTTATAAAAGCCGGGGCGACTCTTAGAGAGCACCGCTCCGTCGACGATCTGGGACTTTCCGTCGACGACCTCAGACTCCTTAAAGCGGCGCTTGGCTTACCGCGCGGAACCATTTTGTGTGGTTGTCCATCGGGCAGTGGCAAGACGACGACGATGATGGCTCTGCTTGAGTACCTCGCTCAAAAGCACCGCAACATTCAGTATGTTGGATCGGCGCCGGAAATCCGCCTGGCAGGAGTCGAGATAACGGAGATCGACCCGTCCGCTGGTATGACATACGGCGAGGCCCTCAGAACCGCAATGCGAGAGAACCCCAAGGTCGTCTTCATTGATGATCTTCCGGATGCGGACCTGGCGGAGCAGGCGTTTATAGCGGCCATGTCTGGACGCCTGGTGGTAGCAGGTATTGTGGCGGACGATGCTCCGTCGGCAATCACCAAGCTCGTCGAGATGGGGGCGGATCCGGCCAAGGCAGGATCTGCAATAGCGCTGGTCATCTCTCAGAGAGTCGTGAAGCGAGTTTGTAGCTCTTGTGGGACGCGATATGAACCGGCGCCGAAAGTCTTGCGAGCTGTCGGAGCCGACCTCTCTGACGGGCAGTGGAAAAAAGGAACTGGCTGTGAGCGCTGCGCATACAGCGGGTACGAGGGTACGACTGCTTTCTTCCAGATAATGCCGGTTACGGATTTGATGAAAGAACAAATAAAGGTCCAAGTTACAACGACTACTTTGATGCATGCCGCAGCGTCGCTGGGTATACCGAGCTTGCGCGAGGCCGGACTCGAAGTTGCAAAGCGAGGAGAGACAACGCTCGAAGAGATCGCCCGCGTCCTTGAGGTTGTAGAAGAAAAACTGATCGCGTGCCCGGGTTGCGGAGCAGAGGTCAAGTCCGAGTACGTGGTGTGCCCTTTCTGCTCCCATTCTCTGAGCGCGGGGGCATGCGCTAGATGCGGTGAAGAGATGAAGCCGGAGTGGGTTGCATGTCCCTATTGTGGAGCGAAACGTGAGGCTGCCGACGTCAACCTTGTCGCCAGGGAGCGGACCAGCTTCAAAGGACGTATGGGGGAGGTGTCCTCGATATACGAGTCGGGCCCGATCTCGGGGGTCCGATCTACCGTTTCTCCTGTTCTGGTTGTCGAGCCAGATGACAAGCTGCGACACCGCATAGAGGATATTTTGGCGCGCTCGGGGTATTACGTTCTTGGCGCTGCTGGAGCCGAGCAGGCATTGCGCCTAACGGTGGGTCACCGGCCCTCGCTTATCTTGATCGCCGAGTCGGAAGCTCCCGGATTTGATGGGGTCGAGTTAGCCCAGCGCATTAGGAAAACCGCTCAAGGCTTGACTGTCCCAATAGTTTTCATGACCGACTCGACGGTGGGACAGGCCTTTAGTGAAGAGAGCGGCGGCGTAATCTCTAGGCCAGCGGGGGACACCGAATTACTTTCGGTGGTACGACGTTACCTGGCTGGGTGATCTTCCGGCTTGAAAGTGCTGCACGTCCGAGATTCGCGTCTCGACTATACAGACGTGGAAATGGAAAGGGGTCAACTTTCGCGATAAGTCGTTCGAGTTCGTGACCTCTCCCGACCCAGAACCGGGCTCTAGGGCTCGCGCGGGCTATCTTCGTACGCCCCACGGAAATATAGAGGTGCCGGGGTTTTTGCCGGTTGCAACCAGAGGGGCAGTTAGGCTTCTCGATTGGGGCGACGTCTACTCGTTGGGATTTGATGCTATCCTTGCCAACGCGTATCACCTCATGCTTCGCCCCGGAGTTGACTACATAGCAGTAGCTGGAGGCTTGCACTCCTTCCTGGGATGGAACCGCCCAATTCTCACTGACTCGGGGGGCTTTCAAGCTATGAGTCTTGGTGGGATCGCCACTGACGAGGGGATAATCTTTCGTTCGGTGTATGACGGAACCCGGCACTTACTAACTCCCGAAGAGGCCTTGCGGGTTCAGGCAGCTCTTGGCGTGGACATAGCAGTCGCTCTTGACGAGTGCCCCAGACTTCCTGCGCCTATCGAGCAGGTGCGAGCTGCTACGTATCGATCACTGGGTTGGGCTCGCCGCTCGATCGAAGCTTTTTGGGCATCGCAGGTTCGCACCGGACAACTGCTCGCAGGAGTTGTTCAAGGCGGAGTCGACGAGAAGCTACGGCGAGAGGCGGCTGTTTCGATGGTGGACATGGGATTCGATGTCTATGCGATAGGGGGGCTTTCGGTGGGCGAAGAGTTTGGAGAGCGGTTATCTATGCTTGACATCGTCACCCGCCTTCTCCCCTCGGACAGGCCGCGCTACCTTATGGGCGTGGGAGACCCGCCGACCATTCTCGAAGCTATATGGATGGGCGTCGACCTCTTCGACTCGGTACTGCCTACGAGGCTAGGTCGCCATGGAACCGCAATGACATGGGAGGGACGGGTAAACCTGAGGGCGTCTTCTTCTGCGCGACAAGATATCCCGATAAGCCAAGGATGCGGGTGCCCGACGTGTTTGTCTCATACGCGGGGCTACATACGACATTTACTCCTAGTGGGAGAAGAGACTGGTCGGCGGTTGGTGTCCTTGCACAACCTTTACTTCACTCGATCCCTCTTCAAAAAAGTACGAAAAGCGATCGAGTCAGGGACCCTGGAGGCGATGAAGGAGAAAATTCTCACTTATTGGGGCGAGGGTAGATAGGCTATTGCGGCTGCGGCCACAGGCCGTTTGTATGTCATCTCACCTGTCGAAAGGCGGAACCATGCAGAATCTGGCACCGATCATTACGCTGAGCTTGTTCATAGTGATCATGTACTTTCTGCTAGTGAGGCCGCAAAAGCAGCGAATGGCCGAGCAGGCGCGCCTCGTGAACTCCTTGGAAGTGGGCGATGAAGTTCTTACGTCTGCAGGCATTTTCGGCAGGATCAAGAGAATGAACGACGACCGGCTGGAGTTGGAAACTGCTGGGGGTACCAGGCTCGAGATTCTGAAGTCGACTGTGGTTCGCCGAATAAGCGACGAGGCAATGGGGTCAAAAAATGCAGTCGACGGGAAGAAGTCGGGCAAAGCGCTTGAGGGCGGTAAAGGCTCCGAGGATCTTGACTCACTCGAATGAGTAGTTCCACAAAGTACGAGCGAGCGGCGCGGACCCTTTTTGTCTTTATCGGGTTAGTTATCGTAGCTGTAATAGCGGTTACAGTCGTTGGTACTAGGCCCAAACTAGGTCTAGATCTCCAGGGCGGTTCGTCCATCACCTATCAGGCAAAGGGAGGTCTCACCCCCGATGCTGTCGATAAAGCTGTCGAGATCATTCGGAACAGGATCGATGCGCTGGGGGTGGCAGAGCCGGAGATTACTAAGCAAGGTGCTGATCTGATCCAAGTCCAGATTCCTGGAGTCGAAGAACCTGGAGCTGCAGAACGCGTTATTGGCCGCACGGCAAGGCTGTCGTTCAGGCCCGTACTGGGTGTCGTGACAGAGACCGCGATTTCATTTAGTGGATCTGTCACTGAAGCTATTTCTAGTCAAGCGACAATCACGCCGGCCGACCAAGATCTTCCAGACAAAGAAGTGGTTTTCCCCTTGAAAAAGCGCCCCGAGGTGGCCTTGAGACTGGGGCCCGTGGAAGTAGATGGCACGGCGGTGCGGCGGGCTGATGCGGTTTTCGAGAACTTTTCTTGGATCGTTTCCTTGGAGTTCGACTCCGAAGGTGCAAGCAAGTTCAAGACACTGACTGGCCGCCTTGCCTGCTTTCCGAAGAACGACCCGCGACGTCAGGTGGCGATAGTGCTGGACCAGGAGATCGAATCCGCTCCGACGATGGGAGACGAAGTTCGCTGCAACGAAGGGATTTCCAACCGGGCTAGCATCACCGTCGGCGATGAGAAGGAAGCAAAGGAGCTTGCTCTCGTTCTAAGGTACGGCGCTCTTCCTGTGGAACTCGTAGAACTGTCCAAGGAACAAGTCTCGCCCACTATCGGTCACGATTCGCTGGTGGCGGGCCTGATTGCGGGCTCCATAGGACTTGCCCTGGTAATCGCCTATGCGTTCGTTTACTATAGGGCACTCGCCGCGGTGATCGTTTGTGGCTTGGCTGTTTTCTCTGCGGTGAATTTTGCAATCGTGAGCTTTCTAGGCGGCGTTGCGCACCTGGCTCTCACGCTGGCTGGTGTAGCTGGACTCATCGTCTCTGTGGGAATCACCTCCGACTCCTACATCGTTTATTTCGAGCGTATAAAAGACGAGGTTCGTGCGGGGCGCCCAGTTAGAGCTGCGGTAGAGGCGGCCTTCAGAAAAGCTTTTAGGACTATTCTGGCAGCGGACGTCGTGAGCCTTCTGGCCGCCGCGCTTTTGTGGTTCTTGGCAGTGGGCGGGGTAAGGGGCTTCGCTTTTTTCTTGGGGATCGCCACCGTGGCTGACATCGTCATGGCTTATCTGTTCACCCGAAACGTTGTGCTGCTTCTATCTAGGACGAACTTGTTGACGTCTGGAGCAATGAGTATTCCCCGCATCTCTATGCCTCGTGAAGATGCAGGTGTTGTCGGGGCTGAGGGGGGCTGAACGGTGCTGAGGGTTGTAAGGGATCTCTACTACGTCAGAACAAATTACCGAATAGTCGAGAGACGACACCTGTTTTACCTAGCCTCGACCGTACTGGTGCTCGGAAGTATTGTAGCTGTGCTGACTCTCGGACTGGAATTGTCGATCGACTTCAAGGGCGGTACCAGCTGGAAACTGTCCTATACAGGTACGATGCGTTCCACACAATCGCTTTCTGAGGGGGAGGAATCACAGACTGCAAGTGCTGAAGCTCGGCGGACGGGGGCTCCATCCGAGTCGCAGGTACGAGAGGCGGTGTCAAGGGGAGGAGTCGCTGCTGAAAAAATTCTTTACCTAGGGGGATCGCAGATAGAAGTGCAGGCTGCTCCTGTCGATTCCGAAACCGCCGACAATGTCTCGAGAGAGTTAGCCGCGTTGGTAGGGGAAGATCCCTCGTCCTTCCAAAAAGTTGTTAGTGTAGCCTCGCTGTCTCCGACGTGGGGCGCGCAGATTTCTCGTAAAGCACTCCGGGCTCTGGTGGTTTTCCTAGCCGCTGTGTCGGTGTACATCTCGTTAAGGTTCCAGTGGCGAATGGCCTTAGCTGCATTGGTTGCGCTGGCCCACGACATCATCATCACGATAGGAACGTACGCTGTGACCCGCTTTACAGTCGCCCCTGCGACAGTGATAGCGACTCTCACGATTTTGGGGTACACGCTCTACGACGACGTCGTGGTATTCGACAGGGTGAAAGAGGCGGCGGGCTCGCCGGAGGCAGCAAAACAAAACTACTCCGACCTCGTGAATCGGTCACTCAACCAAGTTTTAATGCGTTCACTCAACACCTCCCTCACCGCGCTCTTGCCTGTCTCTGCGCTTCTTATCTCGGGGATAGCCCTCGGGGTTCCCAGTCTCAAGGACTTCGCTCTCGCTCTCTTTGTGGGAATACTAGCTGGAACTTACTCCTCGATATTTTTGGCAAGCCCTCTTCTAGTAACTCTGGGAAGACAGCGTGTCAGAGCAGTTGGCCTGAGCCAAGCAAAAGAGCGAGCTTTGGCAGAGGCAAAAGCCAGAAAGGTTGCTACCCGGGCCGGGCAAGACGCCTCTATAAAGACGAAGTATCGTAGTGGGGGTGCTCTTGGGGGAGTGGCTGGATCTGGGAGCGCTAGAGAGGTGACAGAGGTTGCCAAAGATGTCGAAGACACCTCGGGCGAGGGCTTCGATGAAGGAGATCTTCCCAAAGGGTCAAACGCCGCTGTCGTATCGGCGAGGGCACAATCGGGTTCCAAGCCCAAAAAGAAGGGTTCTCAAAGAAGCGTGTCTTCAAAGGGGAAAGGGAAGTCGAAAGCCAAGCGCAAGCGGAGATGAGCGGGGCTGCACGCGACGTCGAAAACTTGGACAGCTTGAGATCGCTGATAAGAACTGTCCCTGACAGGTACTCGGCGTCGAAGCGCGGGGATTCATCCTCGCGTCACCTGTAGCAGTTGTGGCCACAGGTGGCACTGCATTGGCCACAGCCCGGGACGTTGAAAAACTTGGCGGCAAGGTGGCCGGACTCTCATTTCTCATAGAGCTTGCAAACCTCGGCGGGCTACGGCGCCTTCGAAAGTACAAGAGTAGGGCTCTTTTTACGTTCTGAGGCGGGTCGTCGGCATTGATGACGCCCCGCCTGCGTTAGCATTGAGTAGAGCGTTTCTCGATATTCCAGAGCTCTTTAAAGTACGTAGCGGCGGCGATATGACACATCCGAAGGCTCATCCTCGCGTTCTACCACCGATGCCATGGAGGCGTCCATCAGACGCCGCCATGGCAGAGCTCGACCCGGTCATAAGGGCTCTGAGAAAGCACCACGGACGTGCCGAGGTCCGATTAGTCCAGAAGGCATACGAGTTTGCTAGAGAAGCACATCAGGACCAATTTCGAGCCTCGGGCGAGGCGTACATAAGCCACCCCCTCGGCGTCGCCAGAATCCTCGCCGAGAGCGGCTTCGAGCCACACACTGTAGCCGCAGCACTACTCCACGATGTAGTGGAGGACACGCCTGTCACCATCGAAGAGATCAAAGGAGAGTTCGGCGGGGAGATAGCGACCCTTGTTGATGGGGTCACAAAGCTAGACCGAATCGAGTTTCGCTCACGTGAAGCGCAGCAGGCGGCGACTCTCCGAAAGATGATCATTGCCATGGCGACCGACATCCGGGTACTAGTAATCAAGATCGCCGATCGGCTGCACAACATGCGTACGATAAAGGCGCTTCCGATAGAGAAAATGCGTCGTGTTTCTCAGGAAACACTCGACATATACGCTCCCCTCGCCCACCGCTTGGGGATGCAGGAGTTCAAATCGGAGCTAGAAGACCTAGCCTTTGAAGTTCTTCACCCTAAACGCTACGAACAAATTGCCAAGCTCGTCGCGGAGAGAGCGCCTGAACGAGATCAATACACCGAAACGGTGGTGTTCGAGGCAAAAGCGTGGCTAGAGAAGGCCAAGATCCCGGCAGAAGTGGCCGGCCGCTCAAAGCACCTTTATTCCATATACGAAAAAATGGTGTTGGGTGGACGGGAATTCGACGAGATATATGACTTGGTAGGGATTCGACTCATAGTTCCTACCGTGAGGGACTGTTACGCAGCTCTAGGTGTGATGCACTCTTTGTGGGCGCCGGTACCGGGGCGGTTCAAGGATTACATCGCAATGCCCAAGTTCAACCTGTACCAGTCGTTGCACACCACTGTCGTAGGTCCGGGCGGTAAAAGTGTCGAGATACAGATCCGCACCCCAGAGATGCATAGGATTGCGGAGTACGGAGTTGCCGCTCACTGGCAGTACAAGTCAGAGAAGCGATCCAGAGAGGTGGACAGAGCTTGGCTCAGGTCGATTCTCGAGTGGCAGAACGAAGCCAACTCTCCATCTGAGTTTTTGGAATCGCTCAAGCTCGATCTGTACCAAGACGCGGTGTACGTCTTCACGCCCAAAGGGGATGTTATCGAGCTTCCGAAAGGCGCTACACCGGTCGATTTTGCATACGCAATCCACACCGAAGTCGGACACCGATGCGTGGGGGCGCGCGTCGATGGAAAGCTAGTACCGCTGTCTACGCCCTTGGCATCAGGCAGCACTGTCGAGATTTTTACCACAAAGGACGCTGCAGCCGGGCCCTCCCGGGACTGGCTTCGTTTCGTAAGAACATCGCGGGCTCGCTCCAAGATACGGCAGTACTTTGCTAAGGAGGAACGGGGTGATGCTATCGAATCTGGGCGGGCCAGGATCGTCGAACTTTTAAAAAGGAACTCCATACAGGGATGGAAAAGCATCTCCTCGGATGTGGTCAACGATGTCCTAAAGGAGCTCAACTACGCCGACGAGGACACGCTTCTCGCAGCAGTGGGGCAGGGGCATGTTTCGGCTCACTCCGTTGCCCAGAGAATACTACGAAAAATCAGTCCTGCCATCGAGAGCGACGAGCTGCGAGATGTTTTCAAGAAGCGGCGCGCCCAAAGGCACGAGGGATCTGGAGTCCGAGTGGAAGGACTCGACGACATCTGGGTACGCCTAGCAAAGGACTGTAACCCCATTCCCGGTGACGAGATAGTGGGTTTTGTTACTCGAGGTCGGGGTGTGTCGGTGCATCGCGCAAACTGCAAAAATCTTGCCGCAATAAAGGAAGCTTCCGAGCCAGGAAGAATCATCGAGGTGGAGTGGGACATCGAGCATCCCGGTATGGCTACCGTCGCGCTCCAGGTCGAAGCGCTCGACAGAAAAGGATTGCTTAGGGATGTGAGCGACGCACTCACTGCTTCTCAGGTCGATATCGTCGCATGTAACTCCCGGACAGGGCCGGATCGTATAGCTGTGTTGCGCTTCGAGTTCGAAATGGAGACGTCGAAGCACTTGGACGACGTTGTAGCGCGGGTACGAAAAGTGGCCGGTGTCTTCGATGTTTACCGGGTGCTGCCCGAGTGACAAAGGACCGATCCCTTCTCAGCAAAAGAATTGTCTGGGGTGGTTCCCAATGAAGGTCCTGTTTCGCCCAAGCAAACTCAGATGAGCTAAGACTCGAGCAGGATGGTTACGGGTCCTTCGTTGACGACCTCTACGTCCATCATTGCTCCGAAGCGGCCGGTGGCCACTGCTGCACCCAAATCTTCCAGCGCCTTACAGAACAGCAAGTACAGGGCTTCTGCTTGGCGAGTAGGGGCTGCTTCGGCAAATGAAGGCCTGCGACCTCGAGAGGTGTCTGCGTACAGGGTGAACTGCGATACTACCAATACGGAGCCACCCACCTCGCTCACGGGCCTGTCCATGTTGGCTCTTTCCGAAGCGGTTCCCTCGGCTGGAAAAACTCGTAATTCCCAGCACTTCTTGGCCAATCGCCGCGCGTCTTCTTTTGTGTCCGTTCGTGCCACTCCCAAAAGCACTAAAAGACCGCGATCGATGTGTGCGATGAGCTCCCCTTCGACGCTCACCGATGCTCTCTTAGCTCTCTGGATCAGAGCTCTCACTACTAATCCGTCCTATTGGTCCTGACTCTGCTAAGGTGCGAGCTCACTATTGGTCATGAAACTGCATCTGACAAGGACATATGACTCTCGTACTAGAACCAACTTGAATGCTGCGAACTCCAGGGTGCAACTGGCGCGTAAGCTTGACGGGTTCTTCGGCGAAGACAAGCTTTTCGCCTGCGGACGGAACCGATCACGGCACGACTAGATCCTTTGTATTGGAAAATGGAACGGTACTATAACCAACGATCTGCCCCTCCTATTGGTCGCTCTGTATGGGTAGCTATTACGGTCTTCGTAGTTACAAGGTTGGTCTTAATGATCGTCGGTTATGCGGCGGTCGTCTTGGCCAATCCAAAAGGAATCCAGCCGGCCACCTCCAGCCGTAGCAAAATCTTTTATGAGTCTCTTACCGAATGGGACGGCGACTGGTACGTCACTGCAGCCGAAAAAGGATACGGGCAGGAAGGAATCAACCCCCAAACGGGAGAATCGACCCAACCTTTCTTCCCCCTTCTTCCTGCTCTTATCAAGGCAGGTAGCCTTGTCGGACTCAATCCAAGAGTCGCAGGGCTCACGGCTGTTAATTTTGCTTTTATTGTCGGGTTGTTTTTTTGTCACCGTTTGTTCGCATTGAAAGCAGGGGTCCGGCAAGCTACGGCAGCGTGTTGGATTACAGGAGCAGGGCCTTTTTCGGTCGTGTTCTCGATGATTTACCCCGAGTCTCTGATGTTGGCTGCAACAGCTGCTGCTTTTTATTTTTTCGAAAAACGCCGACCATTTGCTGTTGCTCTCTGTGCTGCAATTGCTTCGCTAGCCCGGCCCAACGGTGCGGTGACAGCTGCGGTACTCTCCGGGTGCGCAATTGCTGTGACTGTCTCCTCGGCTCGCCCGGCCAGGGAAATACTACGGTGGACACCGGTAGCTGTCTTCCCAGCAGCGGTATTGGGAAGCTGGATGTTCCTTTTATGGAGGTGGACTGGGGATCCTTTCGCTTTTGTGTCGGCCAAGCGAGCTTGGGCCGAGGTGACTGTAGAGTCCATAATAGTAGAGGGGCAATCGGCCGAGGTATCTCTGGGTACGCTATCGCATGTTGCGCTTGCCATTGCAGCTTTTGTACTTATTGCGTATGCATGGCGCAATCTTCCTTTGAGCTGGAAGGCTCTGTGGTTCGCATATGTCATTCCGGCACTTTTTTTTGGTCTTGCAGGAACTGGTAGGTACTCATGGAGCATCTTTCCTGTTTTTGCTGCAGCGGGCTGGGCATCTCTCAGGCGCCGGGTTGCCGTCCCGCTGACGTACGCAGTAGCGGTCTCGGCTACTCTAGTCACCACAGGGATTTTCATGAGCAGGCTTGTGCCGTGAGCCAATGAGCTTTTCTAAACGCTACCCTCTGTCGGCCGTATTGGGAGGCAAGACTCGAACCTAAGGGAGGACACTGATCGCGTATGGCGACACCCTCATCAGACCTTGAACTAGAAGAATTGGCGAGCCGTTTCGCTCAAGAGAGGGTGCTCGTCACTGGCGGGCTGGGGTTTTTGGGATCTAATTTGGCTATCGTGTTGGCCCGGGCGGGGGCCAGGGTCACGGTGGCCGACTCACTTTTACCCCATTATGGGGGGAATCCAGCCAATCTTGAGGGATACGAGGACAAGATAGCTATCAGCTACACCGACATAAGAGACGAATACGCTATGGCTTACCTAGTCTCTACCCATGACTACATCTTTAACTTCGCTGGCCAGGTGTCACACCGCGACTCAATGGCGGATCCTAAGACCGATTTGGAGATAAATGCTTCAGCCCCGTTGTCCTTATTGGAGGCCGTTAGAAAACACAATCCAGATGCAACTGTCATATATGCCGGGACGCGCCAGGTGTACGGCCGGCCGAGATACTTGCCTGTCGACGAGGACCATCCTCTCGATCCCGTCGATGCCAATGGAATCTCGAATTTGGCAGGAGAGTTGTACCATCTGCTTTACGCCGAAGTGTATGGACTGCGAGCCGGCAGTTTTAGACTCACTAACACATACGGACCCCGCCAACGCTTATGGGGCACGACACAAGGGTTCGTCCCAATCTTTGTGGGGCGAGTTCTGACTGGGCAGCCCATCACGATATACGGGGATGGGAGCCAGCAGCGCGACTTCGTCTATGTAGACGACTCTTTGGAAGGTTTTCTGAGGCTTGCACTAACCGAGGAGGCCATGGGCTCTGTCTACAACCAGGGACATCCACAGCCAGTGTCATTGAGGAGCTTTGCTGAGCTGCTAGTAGAGGTCGCTGGTCAGGGAACGATTGAGTATGTGCCCTGGCCCGAGGACGTAAAAAAGATCGACATCGGGGACTACTACGGCTCTTTCGAGAAAGCCAAGAGGATGCTGGGATGGGAGCCAAAGACCTCTTTGGCGGAGGGACTCGAAAAGACCATCGCTTATTACAGAGATCATCTCGAACACTACATACCTGCTAGCGCGATGGTCGAAGGAACCTCCCAGGGGCGACCCTCAGCCGGATAGGACGGGTCGTAGGGTTCAATGCCGCCTCGCCGCGTATCGGTCTTTACGCCCAGTCGTGAAAACGCGGAGGTGGCGCGTGAGCTCAATGCGGCTTTCGAACGAGTACTGCGCTCGGGAAGGTACTTGCTCGGCCCTGAACTCGAAGCTTTCGAGTCGTCGGCGGCCGAGCTTCTCAGCACGCGCCACTTTATAGGAGTGGGATCTGGTACTGACGCTCTCATCCTAACTATGGAAGCGCTCGGTGTCCGTCCTGGCGACGAGGTCGTCGTGCCTGCCTTTGGCGCTGTTCCGACCCCCGCTGCTGTCGTGTCGGTTGGTGCTAGACCTGTTCTGGCAGACGTTGATTCGAAGACGGGATGCATAACAGAAGAATCCGTCTCCGCTGTTTTGGGTCCATCTACTGTCGGCGTAATCGTGGTGCACTTGTACGGATATCCAGCGGATGCAGACGGGTTAGCGAAGTTTTGTGAGAAACGGGGAATTTTTTTGTTGGAGGATTGTGCCCAAGCTTTCGGGGCTTTCGTGCAGGGGCCATCTGCGGCCACTTCCAAGCGTGTGGGGACAATTGGCAAAGCGGGGTGTTTTAGCTTTTATCCCACCAAAGTTTTAGCTGCTCTCGGGGATGCAGGCGGAGTCGCAACGGACGACTCCCAACTGGCAGCGAAGCTACGATTGCTGCGTTCTCATGGACACACCGGCGACTACCGCCACGTGATCGCTGCCCGTAATTCCAGGCTCGATGAGCTGCAGGCGGCTTTTTTGCGAGCGAAGTTGCCCAAGTTAGAGACATGGGCGGCGAGGAGACGAAAGGTCGCGGATCGTCTAAGGGGTGCAATCACAGAGGCCACTGCGGGAGAGGTGAGTTTTCAGGCGGACGCCCCAGGTCACGCGTACCACTTACTGGCAGCGCGCCATAGCTCTCGAGACGAAATACTGGCGCGGTGTGTGGAGGCTGGCTTTGACTCAATGGTCCACTACCCCCTTCCCATAGGGGCCCAAACCGCATACATGAAGTTCGCAATGGGGGAGTATCCCGAGGCCGAGCAGTGGGCGGGTACCGAGTTCAGCTTGCCGACCTCGCCACATCTCACTGACGAGGAAGTCGAGAGGATCGCCAGGACCGTTTCATTGGCAGTCGTTCGGAGAATCGAGAGGACAACTCTAGAGGCTAAAGCCGCAGTTAATGAAGGAGAAGTCAGTTGAAATCTCCGGAGGTGCGAGAACTTTCGGTCTTCTTTCCCTGCTTCAACGACCAAGGGACCATAGCATCGATGGTTGTGAAAAGTGATCTGGTCTGCCGCCGCTTGGGCCTCGACCTCTACGAGGTCATTGTGGTAGACGATGGCTCGAGCGATTCTTCGGCTGAGATCGTTTCGCGGCTATCCGAAGTCATGCCCCACGTGAGGTTGGTATCTCATGAAACCAACCTGGGATACGGCGCAGCTTTACGTTCAGGCTTCGCTGCAGCCAGATATGAGTGGGTGTTCTATACGGACGGTGACTTCCAATATGAAGTAGCCGACCTAGAAAAACTAGTCGAAGCTGCCGCCCCAGGAATCGATTGGGTTCAGGGGTACAAAGTCGCTCGCCACGATCCGCTTTACCGGCGGATGATCGGGAGACTCTACCACCACCTCGTGGCGTTCCTCTTTGGCCTTCGGGTCCGTGACACAGACTGTGATTTTCGCCTGATTCGAAAAACGCTCCTCGACAAGATCGAGCTTGTCCACGACTCGGGCGTAATTTGCGTGGAGATGATGAGAAAATTCCAAGATGCCGGGGGTGCTGTAGCCGAGGTTCCCGTAAGGCATTACTTTCGCGCCTACGGCAAGAGTCAGTTTTTCAATTTTCGTAGGCTGTGGAAGACGGGGCTTGGACTTTTCTCTCTGTGGTGGGAGACAGTTCTGTCGAGGCCTTTTCGTCGCATGCTAAAAGGGCGCCCATTGTCGCCCTTTTAGGTTTAGATACCAAGGACAGATCTCGGGTAGGTTCTTCTTCAAGTCTAGCCAAACAGACCACACCTAAAAGGCATGCAAGACCACCCGCGATTACCGCAGCTCTTGCAGGAAAAGGAGGAAGGCTTTCTCCGAAAACGACGACTCCAAAGAATACGGGTAGTACTGTCATTGTGGCCAACACCACCGGAGCGACGACGGATGCTCTCCCAGAAGCGAGGGCCAATTGGTTGAAGCAAAGTCCTATCGTGGAGACGATCCCTACCAGGTACAGCTCTTTGTGGGCCAACACCTTTACCAGTGAGGCTAGTTCCAATACAGATAGCTGCCCAGCTAGTGGCTTAGATAGAGCAACGGCAACACCGTAGAGAATTCCGGCGGCGATGGCCTGTCCTATCGCGGTGAGCGACTTTGATACCCGCGCCCATAAACCGAGCGCCAATGCTATAAGAGTCAGTACAGCAATAGCCCCCAAAGGGGACGACTCTGTCTTGGAGATTGGGGTGGGTTGGAGCGAAGAGAGAGCTAAAAAAGAAGCTCCGGTTACGACGAGGGAAATGCCAACAACGAGTCTCGATTCTACGGGTTCTCCCAAACGTGCCCTAGCCAAAACCACCAGGACCACGATGCCCCCACTGGCGATCGGCTGAACCAAATACAAAGGGGTCGACCTCAAGGCAGCGATCTGAGCTAGCCATCCCAGCTGCAACAGCACGAATCCCAACACCCACCATGGCTTTTTGAAGGCGGATACTACGGATTCACTGGGGCGGCGGGAGTCCAGTGCCATCTTTTGTAAGAAAATACCGGTGTTGCCGACGATTCCCGATGCAGCGGCAAGTGCAAGACCTATCACCATTTCAAGCGCAGAACCATTCCTTAGGTGTCCTTTATGTAGTCATGTTCCATCAGGTATATGTACGTCGTCATGGTACGGATGCATGTAGCATAACGACGGTGCAAGCTCGGGCGAGAGGTTCGAAGATATGGAACTAGTAATCGAGGGCATTCCTCTGTGGTACTTCGAGACCAATTGCTACATAGTCGGAAACCCTGATTCTAAGAAGGCTGTGGTCATCGATGCCCCCGGAGAGCCTGAACTCATTGCAGGCAGGCTAAATCAGCTTGGGCTGGAGCCAGTTGCGATCTTGCATACCCATGGTCACATAGATCACATAGGAGGATCGGGCCCTCTGTCTAGGGCGCAGGGCAACATCCCAGCTTATATCCACGAATTCGACCGTCATCGAATCGAGCATCCACTTTCTCAGTTGGGAGGGCTGGCATCCGTACTTCGAGATCTGGATCTAGAGCCTCCAAAAGAACTGAGATCGCTCCGTGATGGTGATGTCGTAGACATTGCGGGTTTTCCGCTCGAGGTCGTGTTCACGCCCGGGCACACAGAAGGACACGTGTGTTTCAGGCTGAGAGGTGTGTGGTCCAAGGTTTCGGCGCCCCTTCTCGGGGTGCGCCAGCCCGAGCCGACCGACGACATACTCTTTAGCGGGGACCACCTATTTGCAGGATCTGTCGGCCGAACCGATCTCCCCGGCGGAGATTGGGAGACTCTTATGGAGTCGATGAGAACAAAGATTTTGGGACTCCCAGAAGAGACCCTGGTTTTGCCGGGCCATGGCCCCTTCACCACTATCGGGAGAGAGCGACTTACTAATCCCTTCGTCCACGAAGCAGCCGCTAAAGGCTGAGCGACGCTCGTTTTGGGGCGGCCGGTGTCCGAAGCAGATTGCAGATTTTCCGCCCCAAAGGGGGTTGCAGATCTTCTTCCGCCCCGTTCTGCGTTGTCGAGGGCAGCGACCGATTATTTTGGCCAATTGGCGCCACTCTGGGGCTACTGGCCAATAGAGACCCCTTTATTCGAGAAAACCGAGGTCTTCGAGCGTTCGGTGGGGGGCACGAGCGAAATTGTGACGAAGCAGATGTACACCTTTGAGGACAAGTCAGGTGATTCGATTACTCTTCGTCCCGAAGGGACGGCTGGAGTAGTTAGGGCGTTCATAGAGCATGAGATATACAAAAAAGAGCCACTTCCTTGGCGCGTTTTCTATGCGGGAGAGATGTTTCGCTATGAACGACCTCAGGCTGGTCGGTACAGGCAATTCAAGCAAGTGGGGGTTGAAGCTATCGGAGCCGAAGAGCCCGAGGCTGACGTAGAACAAATCGAGCTGTGCCTTACTTTCCTCGAGGGAATCGGGGTCGTAAGCCCCCGGCTATTGCTGAATTCAATAGGAGACAAAGCGTGTCGTCCCCGCTATCTGGAGGCACTCGATGGATTTTTGAGCTCCAATGATGTCTCTTCGAAGCTGTGCCAGGAATGCAGGCTCAGAATCGGACGGAATCCTTTGAGGGTTCTCGACTGCAAACGCGCTGAGTGCCGCAGGGTGACCGAGTTTGCCCCCAAGTCCGTCGAGTACCTGTGCGGGCCGTGTCGTGTCCACTTCGATGCGGTGCAGGCAGGTCTTCAAGCCTTGGGCATTGAATTTGTACTCGAGTCGCGTCTCGTGCGCGGTCTTGACTACTACGTTCGCACTGCATTCGAAGTCATTTCCGAAGGCTTGCACGCTGCTCAGGACGCGGTTGCCGGGGGTGGCCGATATGACGGCCTCGTCGAAAGCCTAGGTGGTCCACCTACTGGGGCAGTCGGCTTCGCTATAGGAGTAGAGCGCTCTCTGGAGGCGACTCGGTGGGCCAATATTTTGTCAATCCGACAACCGAGGTCTGGATCAAAGGCAGAATCGGCAGCTTCGAGTGGTCTTTTGACGCCAGGTTATTCAGAACAAAAAGGACCTCCTCGTTTTCGGATCCGAGATAGCTCGCCCGACGTCGTGGTGGTGGGCGTGGACGACAGCTGCCGGACGGCCGCTCTCGCTTTAGGTTCGCGGCTAAGGAGAGAAGGAATCGCTACCGTAGTCTCCCCGGTGGGAAAGTCACTAAAGGCGAGGATGAAGTACGCTGACCGCGCAGGTGCTCATATCACCGCTGTCATAGGTCCAGAGGAGCTCACTAGCCAAACGGTAGCTATAAGGCTGATGGGATCGACCGAGGCCAAAATTGCGAAACAGCGTACAGTTCCCTCGAATCGGGCTGTATCCGAGGTGCTGGCCATCTTGAGAAGCGAGAGCTCGGAGGGGGACGGCACTGTCTCGACAAGTGCGCAAAGGGAGCCCAAGTGATGCCAGGGGGTGAAGGCTGTTCGGAAAAGGGTAGGTATCCGGGCCATATTTGCGGCACCCTAGGGGACAATGACATCGACGCCGATGTGACGCTTGTTGGATGGGTGGCCCGTCGAAGAGACCATGGCGGCCTCATTTTCTTGGACCTTAGGGACTCGAGCGGAGTTGTACAGATAGTCGTCGAGCCTACAAGTTCTGCTTATGGTCCTGCTGATCGCGCTCGGCCCGAGTGGGTGCTGCGAGTACAAGGAAGGGTCACTAGAAGACCCGAGGGTACCGACAATCCCGAGCTGATTACCGGCTGTATCGAGGTGAGAGCCGACCAAATTGAAGTCCTCTCCGAGGCTCGCACTCCTCCGTTCATACCTGAAAACCGTGTAGAAGTCGATGAAGCAACCCGGCTTCGATACCGATACATCGACCTACGTCGCCCCAAGATGCAGGAGAACCTAAAGCTGCGCTCCAAGGTGGCGTCTGCGATACGACGGGCAATGGAATCCCATGGATTTGTCGAGGTGGAGACCCCGACTCTAACGCGGGCCACGCCCGAGGGGGCTAGAGACTTCTTAGTTCCTAGTCGGATAGATCGAGGAAAGTTCTACGCGCTAGCTCAGTCTCCCCAGCTTTACAAGCAACTGCTGATGGTCTCGGGAATCGGACGCTACTACCAGATTGCTCGCTGTTACCGAGACGAAGATCCACGGGCGGACCGCCAACACGAGTTTACGCAAGTAGATCTGGAGATGAGCTTTGCCTCCGAGGAAGACGTGATCGCTGTGGTGGAGCAAGCCGTGAGCGATGCAGCTGAGGCAGCGGGATGGCCAAGACCGCGCCAGCCATTTCCGCGTTTTAGTTGGCAGGAAGCAATGGCCCGCTTCGGCACGGACAAGCCCGATCTGAGGATTTCACAAGAGCTCGTGGACCTGAGTTCAGCTTTCGAAGGAACGAGCTTTTCTACTTTTGCCTCTGTACTATCTGACGGGGGGTCGATCGTGGCACTTCGGCTTCCAGGGGCTGGAGCTGAGGCTTCAAGGTCTTTCTTGGACGGTCTTGTAGATCGCGCAAAAGCGTTCGGCGCCAAAGGTCTGGTTTGGGTCGTCGCATCGGAGGGATCGCTTAGATCTCCGGTGGCCAAGTACTGGTCCGATAAAGAAAAGGCGGCTGTCTTAGAGCTCACGGGAGCCAGTGACGCAGACCTCGTTCTCTTGGTCGCTGGCGATTCCACGAAGAGCCGATCAGTCCTGGGAAGGATGCGCACTCAGCTTCTCGAGCCCGAAACAGGCCGAGGGAGAGGGTGGTGCTGGATAACCGAGTTTCCCCTAGTTGAGTGGAACGAGAACGAGGGGCGTCTGGATCCGCTTCACCATCCTTTTTGCGCTCCGCACGCCGACGATGTGCACCTATTGGACAAAGGATCCGATTTTGTGAGGGAACTAGGCCCTGAGAGACTAAGAGCTCGCGCCTTTGATCTCGTTTTAGACGGGTGGGAGCTTGGTTCTGGAAGTGTGAGAATCCATGACAGGACACTCCAGTCGAAAGTCCTCTCTCTTTTGGGGATTGCTCCGGAGGAAGCAGAGGAGCGGTTCGGCTATTTGCTCGAAGCTTTCGAGTTTGGAGCGCCGCCCCACGCCGGGTTTGCCATCGGCCTTGACAGGCTTGTCGCAGTCTTTGCCGGCGAAGAGTCGATCAGGGAAGTCATCGCGTTCCCCAAGACTCAGACAGGGCATGAGCTAATGTTATCTACACCAGCTCCGGTGGAAAAAGAGCGCCTGGACGAACTCGGTATATCGATCAAGCCCCCGGCTCGACGATGACCGCTCTACCTTCGAAATTGTGGATTTTACAGTAGACCTTGTATTCCCGAGATTCCGTAAACGCAAATCCCTTTTTGGAGTTTGGGTACAAAAAGATCTCTACAGAATCGAACCCCCTAAAGGAGATGACATGCTCCTCTCCGCTGGCATTCGTCCACCAAACCGTCTCGCCTCGCGTTGCTCTTATGTACCGAGGTTCAAAGGATCGGTCTTTTACTACCACTTCTGTCGTGTCAACGGGTCTGGCGCGGCTGCAAGATGCCATTGCTGTTACTGCTATGGAGGCCGCTGCAGTCACCGCGAACATGCGTAGTAGGTAGGTAGGATGAGTACTTTCTCTCATCAGCTAGCCTTTCGACTCGACTTCGGTTGTTGTATGGTTTCTCACTGCGATCCTCCGATTGTCTATGTGTTTGGAGGAGTTCGCGAGGGTCGGACTAGGCCAAGGGGGTTGCAATGAGCGCAGAGTCGGCAGCTCTCGTTATAGCCACAGTTTTTCTGGGAATCATATCGGTGGCGTTGCTCTACTTTCTCCGCAGCGCAGTTCTGACTTTCAAGCGACTGCGACAAAGCATACAGAACATAGAAGAGCGTTTGGTCCCTCTGATTGAGGACATGCACATTGTTACCATCGATGCCCACTACGAGCTAGAAAAGATCGACGAGACGGTGTCGCGGTCGAAAAATCTTACCGAGAAGATGGAAGCTGCTGCTGGCGTAGCCAAGGTGGCGGCTGCCACCCCAGTTATCAAAGCTGCAACGCTAGCTGCTGGGGTCCAGGGCACCCTAGAGGCATTAGAGTCGGGCGGCTCAGCCCCCAAAGACTCCCGAAGGCGCAAACGGCGTTGAAGATCTTGAAGAAACTCTTTGTCACGCTCGCGGTGTTCATTTTGGGGTGGATCTGGGGGTTTTTGTCGTTGAGAGCATTGCTGGACCGGGCTAGGAGTTCGGTGAGGCCATCGTCTGTAGTCAAGAAGGCCGCCAATGGTTATGACTCGTTTTCTGAACGCGTCTCCAACGCGATATCGCATGGACGCCACAGGGCTAGGATGCGAGAGGCCGAGCTTAGGCGGCGGTTCGGGTTGGAGTACTGAGGAGCGTTTCTTTTGGTCGGAGCTTTTCTCGATGGCAGAGATCGTCTTATCGGGGCGGCCGATACCAGAAGAAATTGCGGCCTAGCGCGCTGGTCGGGGATCAACTGTTGTGTGGTTGCGGGGCTGCGGCAGACCGAGGCGTTTGCCACTTCGAGCAGGGAGGGCTGCGGTCGTGTGATTGCTGCTCGGCCCCGAAAGGATCCAACCACCGAAATCCTTTCGAAGCATGGCTCAGGGTCGGCGGTGGTACCGGCTATGGCTATGATCGCTTTCCCTGCCGCTGGCCTGCCGCCCTCTGCCCCGCAAATTTCCTTTCTTTTTCCTTTTAACCCGGGCCTTTGGGCCGCTGGGTGTCAGGATTGGAGGCGCCTGCGTGCCGGTCCGGACCGGCTGTCACGTGATCATTATCGGCGCGGCTCGGCTCGATCATAAGTGCGGAATATAAAGAGATGGTTTTCTACGATATGGATGCATGACCCAAGATGACGCCATCACCGCGGTTCGCAGATGAAATCAGGGAGGCGTGGCTTTCCTTTTTCGAGGAGAGGGGCCACAAGCGTGTTGCGTCTTCATCTCTGATTCCGCACGACAAATCCCTTCTTCTAACCACCGCTGGGATGGTTCAGTTCAAGCCCTTCATGCTGGGAGAGGAGAAAGCACCATACAGAAGGGCCACCTCCGTTCAGAAGTGCTTCCGAACTACCGACATCGACCGCATCGGCATAACTGACCGCCATTTCACATTCTTCGAAATGCTCGGCAATTTCAGCTTCGGTGATTACTTCAAAAGAGAAGCACTCCAGTGGGCATGGGAGTTGGTTACTGAGGTGTGGCAACTTCACCCCGACAGACTTTGGGTAACGATCTTCGAAGAAGACGACGAGGCCGAGCAGATCTGGCACGAACTGGTCGGACTCAAACAAGAACGGATCATACGTAGAGGAAAGGCAGATAACTTTTGGGACATGGGAGCTGCGGGCCCTTGCGGCCCATGCTCAGAGATCTACTACGACCGGGGCGATAAGTTCGGAAGTGGAGCTAGCCCTGCCGACGACGAAACTCGCTACGTGGAGATTTGGAATTTGGTCTTTATGGAATTCATTCGGGACGACGCCGCAAACGTGGTAGGTGAGCTCCCTCAAAAGAACATCGACACCGGCGCGGGTTTGGAGCGTGTGGCAATGGTGCTTCAGGGTGCAGACTCTGTTTTCGAGGTCGACACCACGCTTCCGATTCTCAAAGAAGCCCAACGCCTCACGGGAGTGCGCTACCGGTCTTCGGAATCGTCGGATGTTTCCTTGCGAGTGCTCACCGACCACGCACGTGCGTCGGCTTTTCTAATTGCTGATGGAGTTTTTCCCTCGAACGAAGAGCGAGGGTATGTTCTCCGACGCATCATACGGAGGGCTGTGCGTCATGCGCGCCTTTTGGGTGCAGAGGGTGATGTGCTCACGGCTTTGGCTTTGGCGACCGTGGAGGTCCTCGGAGGTGCCTATCCCGAGCTCAAAAAACAGGCCGCTTTGATCGAGCGCGTATGTCGAACCGAGGAGTCTCGCTTCAAAGACACGTTAGCAACTGGTCTCGAGCACCTAGAGCAAGCCCTGGAACGCCTATCCCCAGGGGATGTCCTCTCAGGAGAGGTTGTCTTCAGACTTCATGACACCTACGGCTTTCCTGTGGATCTTACGCGGGAGGTAGCACAGGAGCGGGGAGTCGCTATAGACGAAGAAGGATTCAATGCCCACATGGCTGAGCAACGCCGGAGAGCTCGCCAGGCCAAAAGGGCTCAAGGAAGCGGGGTATCCGAGGAGGCGCTCGGAGTTTTCAAGGAGCACCTGGACCGCTTTGGCCCTACCGCTTTTTCCGGATATGAGAGGTTGGAGGACAGAGCAAAGATTGTGGCCATTGTGCGGGATGGCGAGTCTCTCGAGATGGCGGGTGTTGGAGAAGTAGTCGAGGTTTTGACAGATAAAACTCCTTTTTATGGAGAGGCGGGTGGTCAAGTGGGAGATGTGGGCCGCATAGCTACCGAGACAGGAGAGGCGTCGGTTATCGACACTACCCACCCTCTTTTCGAGCTGACCTCTCACAGAGTACGAGTCGAGAAAGGAGCCCTTTTCAGAGATCAGGGGGCGCACCTGGTTGTGGACGCAGTCAAGCGCCTTCGAACGACACGGCACCACACAGCAACCCACGTCCTACATTGGGCTTTGAGGGAAGTCCTTGGAACCCATGTAAAGCAGGCTGGTTCACTGGTTGCACCTGACAGGCTCAGGTTCGACTTCAGCCACTTTGAGCAAGTGCGGCCAGAGGAACTTTTTCAGGTTGAACAGCTTGCAAACTCGAAAGTCATAGCTGATCAACCAGTGATTACCTTTGAAACCACTAAAGACGAGGCCGAGCGATTGGGAGCGCTCGCGTTTTTTGGAGATAAGTACGGAGAGATCGTAAGGGTTGTCCAGGCAGGCGATTTTAGCCGCGAGCTATGCGGCGGTACGCACGTCCACGCTTTGGGCGAGGTCGGGCCGGTTCTCGTCCTCTCGGAGGGTTCAATCGGATCCAATCTCCGTCGTATAGAGGCAGTGAGCGGAGAAGCGGCCGTAAAGAGGATGCTCTCCGATAGAAGGCTCCTTTCGGGGTCAGCAGCTACGCTCAAGGCCGCGCCGGAGAAGCTGATGGAGCGCGTGGACCAACTGCTTGCAGAGCTAAAAGCTGCGCAGACAGAGACTCGGCGTATGCGGGAGCGCCTGGCCTCCCAGCAAGCAGCGACGATTGCTTCCTCGACTCAAGTAAGCGATGTAAAAGGTGTTCGTTTTGTGGTTTACCACCTAGATGACACAGCCGAGGGGTTGCGTGACACCGCCTTGAGGCTCCGGGACAGCCACGGCATCGACATATCGGTTTTGGGCGGAGTGCATGGGGGGCGGGTTCACCTAGTCGCTGTCTCGTCGAAACGAGCGGTAGAAGCTGGATTACAGGCTGCGCAAATTCTTGCTGGGCCCGCGCGGCTGGTGGGCGGCGGAACGGGCAAAAACCCAGAACTCGCTGTCGGCGGGGGTCCTAACACATCTGCTCTCGGTTCTGCATTGGATGCCGCTCGCAAAGAAATTCTCGATTCTCTTAAGTCAGCTCGGTGAGGGTAATCGGTTTAGATCTAGGAAAGCGCCGATCTGGGATTGCTGTCTCCGATGAATTGGGGGTGTTGGCTCATCCGCATTCAACCGTAGACGACCCAGACCATTTACTTGAAGCCATACGGTCTCTAGCACAAGCGATGGGGGCAGAGTTGGTAGTAGTGGGGCTTCCCATCGGAGCTGGAGGTGGCGACACAGACCAGACCCAATGGGTACGCGAGCGCGCTGCAGAAATCGAGGCTCGACTGGGGCTACGGGTCGTTTTGTGGGACGAGAGGTTCACGACAAAAGAGGCCGAGCGAAGGCTCAGTGAGGTTGGCCGTGGATTCCGAACCACGCGGTACTTGGCAGAGGTCGCTGCGGCAGCCATAATTCTGCAGTCGTATCTAGATGCAACTCGAGAGGGCGGAAGATCTGGAAGACCGACCTAGAAAACCCAAAGAGCAAAGCAGAGCGCGCCGACCTTCGGAACGAGCGATTCGAGAACTGAATCGGCGAGCAGATCCGAGCTGCGCCAGTTTTTCCGGAGCCAAGTACAGCCCCCTACCTTACTCTGCCTCGGAGAGCCCAGTTACCGACGGCGGCCATCCGCTCGCCCGCCATGGTGCAGAAGTCCCAGCGGCCGTTCGACGGGTTTTTTCAGTCCCAAGTCGTGAGAGTGGGAGAGAGTTGCTCAACGGGGCTGAGGTAGGTATGCGCTCTTCGTCGAAACCTGCAATGCTGAATTATGGTAGGAACAGTGGGGACATGTCGGTCGAGCCGTTTCCTGTCAGGACGGAAGTGGTAGCCAAAGAAGTAGCAGGGACTACTGCTTCGCCCGTTGCTAACGGAAGCTTTACATCGAAGGAATATAAGAGAACTGCACAAACCACCGAGGCGATACCTTCCCGAGCGAGCCGCGACCATTTCCAAACTCCCCGTGTGTCCGTCGAGTTACCTAGGCATAGAAGCCTCAAAGCCCTGATAGCAATCCTGGCTGCTTTGTTCGTGATAGTTGGTAGTACGGCCTTGGCCGGGACCTATCTAGTCAAACTCGCAGCCGGAGGCTCGTCCCCTGGGCACGGAGAGGTCGTCTTCACAGTAGCCGATGGCCAAAGCCTCTCCGAGATTTCTGAGAGTCTGGAGAAAGAGGGCATTATCTCATCGTCGACTTCGTTTTTACTTTATTTGCGTCTGAGCCGAAAGTCTCCTGTGGTAAGAGCAGGTGAGTACCGGATGCGCTACGGCATGGGAGCCGAGGCGGTATTGGCCGTCTTCGAAGCCGGCCCTCAGGTTCGGTACAAAGACCTCACATTTGTGCCTGGTCTAACGGTACGACAACAAGCTTCCAGGGTAGAGTCCGATCTCGGGCTTTCTGGAGAGAAGTTTGCTTACGCGTTGAACTCGAACGTTGATCTAGCCGGCTTTCCCGATGCTCCTAATGCCGAAGGGCTTTGCTTTCCCGACACCTATCGGGTGGATGCCAATACCAAAGAGCCAGACCTTGCCTCCAGGTGCCTTCGGCACTTCGACGACGTTTTCTCAGCATTGGATAAGTCCAGACTTTCCTCACTGGGGGTGACGAAGTACCAAATCGTCATCGTGGCTTCGCTAATCGAGCGGGAGGCAAAATTAGATTCGGAGAGACCACTAATCGCTAGTGTCATCTACAATCGGCTCCGCCGGGGGATGAAACTAGACATAGATGCAACTGTTCTTTACGCAATGGGTGAGCACAAAGAGCGTTTAACTTACAAGGATTTGGAGATCGATTCGCCCTACAACACCTACAAAAATCCGGGCCTTCCGCCTACGCCGATCGCTACCCCCTCCAGAGCGGCACTCGAGGGAGCGCTCAACCCTGCCAACACTGATTACCTGTACTACGTCTTGACCGATCCATCGGGGGTGCACGCTTTTACCTCGAGCGCATCCGAGTTCGAGCGCCTCAAGGCGGACGCCATATCTCGTGGCGTTTTCTGACCGTCAAAACACATTCAAACGGTCGGCGCCTGAAAGGGTGCTCGGCATCATTGGTTACCCACTAGAACACACCTTGTCTCCTGCCATGCATAACGCTGCATTTGCGGTCTCGGGTCTTGACTGGGTTTACGCTGCTTTCAGGGTTCCTCCCGGCTCTGCTTCAGCGGCAGTGGAGGCAATGAGAGTTTTAGGACTCGGTGGGCTGTCCGTAACAATTCCTCACAAGGAAGAGGTGCTATCTGCATTGGACGTTCTCGAGCCCGAGGCGCAAGCGATCGGGGCAGTCAACACAGTTTTCTGGACACCGGATCGAGACCAGCTGGTGGGGGCCAACACCGATGTAGAAGGATTCGAGAAAGGTCTAAAGACTGCCCTGGGAATCAACCTTGAGGGACGGAGCGTGGTAATAATTGGAGCCGGAGGTTCCGCTCGGGCCGTACTTTGGGCGGCCGTTACCCGAGGTGCCCGACACATCACTGTTCTTGCTCGAACGCCTTCTCGGGCCTCGCGAATGGTGCGCAGAATTTGCGAGTCTGCGTTCGCGATGTTACCTTCCCGGACCCCGCCGCCAATCGAGATCTGTTCTATGGACGGCTCGTTGATTGAGGAAGCATTGAGCAATGCTGACTTGATGGTGAACGCAACGCCTCTCGGATCGGACGGCACCTCCCTCCCGGTGCCAGAAAGCGCAATTCACGACCGACTTTACGTCTTTGACTTGGTATATTTCCCCTCTAAAACCCCACTCGTACAGGCTGGGATACGTCGAGGTGCCGGTGCGGCTGGCGGACTGGAGATGCTAATTCTCCAAGGCGCTCGGCAATTCGAGATTTGGACTGGGCGGCCTGCTCCCGTCAGCGCAATGAAAAGAGCAGCAGAGGAGTCGCTCCGAGCGAGCCTTCAGATTCGCACTTCGACTGCCGAGATAGATCGATTGGAGTAAGCTTTTTCTCGAGATAGCGATTGAGAGCTACCGATCGGACTTCGTCCAACCTGATGGTGGGTGGAGAATCCGGCGCCAGCACGCTCGCCAGCGGCGAATGAATCGCCGGATGATGTGTTAGTCGAGTCCAACTTTTGGGAGGGCATATGATAAGTAGGGCCGAGCAACTTGCCATGGCCCTTGACGAGTTCGTTCAGTCAAGCCCGGAAGTTGAGGCGGCTGCTATTGTGTCGATGGACGGACTTCCAATGGCTTCGGCATTGCCGCCAGAGATCGAAGAAGACCGTTTAGGCGCCATGGCCGCTGCCCTTCTGTCATTGGGCGAGAAGGCTGCCGAGGGCCTCGGCAGGGGAGACTTGGCACAGATTTTTGTAGAGGGTGAATACGGGTTCGTGTTTCTGATGGCTGCGGGTGAGACCTCTGTACTTACGGCCATCACGAGGCCTTCGGGAAAAATAGGCCTTATCCTATATGAGATGCGTCACACTGCAGCGAGGATCGCGAGCATACTTGAGCAGCCATCTGTCGTTCAGATGCCAGGAATCAGAAGCACTGCCGAGCAACTTGGCTAAAGAAAGGCGGGGAAGGAATGGCACTTCAGGGAAGCCTGGATGATTTTGCCCTAGACGCCGTTTTTGATCTAGTAGCGAGAGCGCAGAACAGCGGGGCTCTTCACTTGAGAGGAGCCGGTAAAAAGGGTCGTGGGGCGGTCTACTTTCAAAAGGGAGAGATTTACTACGCCTACTCCAAGGGCAGTGACAATCTCGGTAATGCTTTGGTCAGGTCTGGTCTCGTTACGGCAAACGACTGGAAAGCTGCGACAGCACAGGCGGGCGCCAAGCGTTCTATCGGTGAAATCCTGATTAGCAAGGGCGTAGATCGCACTAGGCTCGAGGACTTTCTTCGCGAGCGGATAGAAGAGGCAGTCTTCGATTTGTTCCGATGGGAGCAGGGTCGCTTCGATTTTCGCAAGGGGGAGACACACGCTATAGGTCCTGTAGTGACCCTCGAAGTAGATCCCCTTATTCAAGAAGCGCAACGCAAACTTGACGAGTGGGAAACTATCAAAGAAGCGATTCCTTCTGTCGAGGTCATCGTCCGTTTGGTGCGCGACCTCCCGGAGGAACAACTCGAGGTCAACCTCACGCGGGAGGACTGGCGCGTCATCGCTTGCATAGATGGACAACGGCGGGTGGTGGACGTCGCCGAAGCCTTGGGTGAGGGCGAGTTCAAGGTGTGTCAAGTGCTCCACAATTTGGTGACAGGTGGATTGGTCGAGGTTATTGAATCCGCTGCTAGCGAAGAAGAGTACGGAGAAGAGGAAGTAGAAGAACTCGAAGCAGAAGAGGCCGAGGAGTACGAGGAAGAAGAGGAGTACGAAGAAGAGGAGGAGGAGGAAGAAGAAGAGGAAGAGGGGATTGCGCTCGAAGGTATTTCGCTGAAGGAAGCGGCCGAGGCGCTCACGGTCGAAGAAAGCTCCGAGGAGAGCTTTGTTGGGGCTGGGTCGGCTTTCGAATCACTGAAGGCCGACACTGCAAACGACGATGGGAGCAGCCTCTTAGATGACCTTCTGGGCTTTGGTGACGAAGGGCGCCGAGGTGCATCCCCGCAGGCGTCTGCTTCTGGGAGTGGTCCGAGGAGGAGGCTCGATACCGGGGCCATCGCGGAGGAGTTCAGTCAACTTTGGTCTGGAGAGGATGCCCCCTCTGGTGGTGGTCCCCGAAACGAAGCACCCAAGTCCCCCAGACTGCGCTCGAGAGCTAGAGGCGGTGCCGAGCCTGCTATCGAGGTGCCCGAGGAGCTAGAGTCGGATCAGAGCGAGAATGCTCAGCCAGGCATCAAATCTGCTGGGGTAAACAAAGCTTTGATTATGCGCCTTATCCACGGGGTGCGGGAGTTGTAGGAAATGTCACGGAGCACCGGTGGAGCCACCTCCGTCAAGGTGGTGGTCACCGGGCCCTTTGCGGCCGGCAAGACTACCTTTATCAGTACTCTCTCAGAGGTTCCTCTTTTCTCGACTGAGAAGCCTGTGACGGACGAGTCTCGGTCGGTGAAGTCAATGACCACTGTGTCGATGGACTTCGGCAAGATCACTTTCGACTTTGACGAGGGCGACATAGTCCTCTACCTCTTTGGGACTCCAGGGCAAGAACGTTTCGATTTCATGTGGGATGTTCTGGCCCGCGGAATGTTGGGCTTTGTGGTACTCGTCGATGTGACACGCGAGAACACGTACCCGGAGGCGAAGAAGATTGTCAAGTACTTCACCGAGCTCTCCGACGTTCCCTATGTAATAGGTGCAAATCGAGCAACGGGAAATGCCAAGGCAGTATCGCGTTTGAAGAAGAAGCTGGGCGTAAGTGACGACATTCCAGTTGTACCCTGCGAGGTGGTTAGCCGCCAAAGCGCAAAAGAGGTTCTTCTTGCGCTCCTTTATAGGGTGAGCGAGTTGTTGGATCGACAGCGGGCGATAGGGGCGTCGTCACCTCGGTAGAGTGGACAAACTCGGGCACCGAGCAGTTTAGTCACTGTAGCGCTGGCGTCCATGGCTCTCAAGCTCGGAGATACAGTCGCTTCCGTATCGATGTGATAGGAACGAGGAGGGCGGCGGGCACGTTGGAAAGTAATACCTATGGTCAAACTCCTGACGAACACTCAGAAGGAGTGCCACAACGCCGGCACGTCCAGCCTGGCCGAGGACTCCAAAGGGGCGCTGGACGAATCCGATCGAGTCTGAGAAAGCTGTTCGGTCGCCGCGAGCGTGCCCAACATGCTGTTGAGGACGAATGGTACATTCCCCCCGAGTACCAAACTAGTTGGCAAGGACCGTCCGCCGAGATTCTCTCCGAGCCAGATACCCATTTGCATTCTCCAAGTCAATGGATCCTTCCCTCTCCGACCGAGGAGTCTTTGAGGAGAGCAGAAGAGAGGGGATTTGTAACGGCTGCAGGACTCTCGAGTCGGAGCGGGATCTCTAGCGAAGAGCCGTATCGTCTATCGCAACCGGTCATTGATGAAACTGAGATTTCCCAGCCTCGCTTCGTCTCCAAAGAGCCCGAGTCGTCGGCCGGCCTTCCCGAGTGGGTGATATCTGAATACGTCGAGAGCGAGGCAGCAATACCGTCGGCTCCTAAGGTTCTACCTCCCCAAACCGAGCCAGATGATAAAGGGGTTTCCGGTGGCGTGCCCTCTCCAAAAGAGGGTGGGGACGCAAGCTTTACGATCGTCGAGCACAGCACCGAGCCGATAGGAGGCTACCTAGCCGACCTGGGCTTAGAGCAGGGCCAACGACGGCCGGTGGCCGAACAGCCGCCTCCAGCCCCCGATGAGTATCGCTTTTCGAAACAACCCGACAGAGATACTTTGGAGGCGGTCTACCTACCCGCGGCTCCCCCCGAGCCGCTCCCGGGAACGGAGGATGCCTTCGGCTCCGTGGAACAGCCTGCTCCCCCGGAGCCTCCGCCCCCGCCTCCTATAGCCGTGGCGAAGTCCACAGGCTCATTCGAGGCAGTCGATGAAAAAAAACCCACCCAACCTTCAGCACTGAGCGCCTCGAGCGCAGGCAAAGACAGAGCTGCGTCGGGTGGAAGAATTGGTCAAAAGTTGCACGGACCTCCGGCGTTTGCAGCGGAACCAGATATACGCCATGTAGTCCTTGGATTCAAGGATGGGACGGCCGTTTTCTTGGAGCCTGAGCATCCCCTCTTTTCGTTGTTCTTCCAATGGAGCGAGCTGGTAGCCGGCCCCGAGACGCCACCCAAGGCCTACGCAAGGAGGCAGGCTCAGCACAAGATTTATCTGGGCAAGCCGCCGAGGGGAAAGCCCAAAAAATCTATGAAGAAAAAGGCGGGTGGTTGAAGGATTCTGCATCCGTGCTCGGGCGCTGTGGGGGGCTTCTTTGAAATCATGGACTCTATTCAAGGATCGGAATCCACACCTGAAGTTGATGGCTAGAACATCCGATACTTATTCGCGACCACGCTCGCTAACTCGACGGGTGCGACAGGACGAGTCGCCCTGTTTTCTGGGAGGCATGCAATTACGAGCTGGCTCATTTGGGGCGCGGTTAATCTGGGTGGGTAGAAAGGTGCCGGAGGAGTCGATTCGTGGCAGAAGAAGATGTCACTAGCTTCGGGATGCTTCTTGTCGAAGAGGGAATAATAGACGAGTCTCAGCTCGACGAAGTTTTGGCTGAGTACGAGGAGACAGGAAAACCTATCGGCCGCATCCTGATCGAAAAGGGGTTTCTTACCGAGGAAGACCTTCTGGCGGTTCTCGCCGATCAAGCAGGATTTGAGTTCGTAGACCTGAGTGAACACCCTGTAGATCCATCCGCAGCTGCCTTGATCCCTGACTCAATTTGCCGTCGTTATGGCCTTATCGCTATCGGATTCAACGGCGACAAGCTGGTTGTCGCCATGTCCGATCCTCAAAACGTCATTGCCCGCGATGACGTGAAGTCTATTTCCGGCAGAGACATCGAGATTGTTGTAGCCGCGCCCGGGGCAATTCTCGAGGCTTTGGACCGGATCTCGAGACTCGACACGGACATTGAGGCCTTCGCTGGCGAGCAAGAAGTTGAAGAAGATCTTTCGAAGCTGAAGGAGATAAGCGAGGACGCCCCCGCCGTCCGCTTCGTCAACATGGTGATTTCCCAGGCTGTCCAAGACAGGGCATCCGACATTCATGTCGAACCGCAAAACCGTGACGTGGTCATCCGGTATCGCATAGATGGCGTCCTTAAAGAACACATGAGAAGCGGCAAGTCAATCCATCCAGCCATCATCAGCCGCTTGAAAATAATGGCGGACATGGATATCGCAGAGCACCGAATCCCCCAGGACGGACGCATTTCTATGAAGATTATGGGCCGAGAGATAGACATGCGCTGTTCGTGTGTGCCCACAGTGTGGGGGGAAAAGTTCGTGATGCGAATTCTTGACAAGCAAGCGGGCATTGTTTCTCTCGACAAGCTAGGTCTGCTTGAAGAAAATGCACGCAAGCTCCAGGCCGCTTATACAAAACCGTACGGGGCGATCTTTTGCTCGGGACCTACGGGCTCGGGAAAGACGACGACTTTGTACTCGATCCTCAAGGTGATCGCTTCTCCTGATAAAAACACGGTCACTGTCGAGGACCCTGTCGAGTACAAGATTCCAGGCTTGAACCAGGTTCAAGTGAACGCGAAGGCCGGGCTTACGTTCGCCAATGCGCTGAGAGGAATCGTACGAGGTGACCCCGACATCATCATGGTGGGCGAGATCCGAGACTTGGAGACCGCTCACATCGCCGTAGAGTCGGCTTTGACCGGCCACCTAGTGCTTTCGAGTATCCACACCAACGACGCGCCCTCTACCCCTGCTCGGCTCGTCGAGATGGGAGTGGAGCCCTACTTGGTAGGGTCGGCGCTGGACTGCGTGGTCTCCCAGCGCCTTGCCCGGCGCTTGTGCGAGCGCTGTAAGGAGCCGTACCAGCCGACCGAAGAGATGCTGGTTAACATAGGTTGGCCCCTCGAGGAGGAGCGGGAATTGCCCGTGCTCTATAAAGCGGTCGGATGCGGACACTGTTCGAAGACTGGATACAGAGGGCGAATTGCTCTCCATGAGATCATGTTAGTTACCGAAGAAATTGAGAGAATGGTTGTCGAGCGCAGGACTTCCGAGGAGATTAAGAAAGTCGCAGTGATGGAGGGGATGAAGCCCCTCCGACTCGACGGATTGGCCAAAGTACGGATGGGCATAACCACTCTTGACGAGGTCATGAGGGTAGTGGTCTAGAGTCGATGCGGTGATGAGAGATGGCAACTACAGCGGATAGACTCGGTCACTTCTTAGTGGAGAAGGGATTTATAAGCCCCGAGGAGCTTGCCGATGCTACGGCAAGAGCTCAGGCATCGAACACCCCCCTTCCTAGACTTCTTTTGCATGAAGGAAGACTCACCGAAAAGCAGCTTCTAATGGCAGTAGCTGCCCAAAACGGTATGCGTTTTTTCGACTTTGCTGCCGAGCCCATGCACCCCGAGGCAGTGGGAATGGTCCCGCCGGAGATATGCCACCGCTTCAACGTGATAGGTGTGGGCATAGAAGGCCAAAACCTTGTGCTGGCGATGGCGGATCCAAAGAACTCCGATGCTATTCAGGCTGTCCAACAAGCGACGGGCTGGATGGTGACCCCATGTCTCGCTGACAAAAACGAGGTCAATGCCGCCATAAAGCAGGTTCATGGAGGTATACCGCCTGGCGGTGTAGATGGACGGCCCGGTGCTGGGGGAACCTCCGGACGCCTCATGACCGGAGACGTCAAGCTCGGTGGAGCAGATGATCGACTGATGGAAGCCGCCCGGGCGGTAAAAGAAGAAGCTCCACCCGTCCAGGTGCAGCGAAGCGCAGAGGACATTCACGTCAACGAGTTGTTGGAGATCGTTTTAGAGAGAGGCGCATCGGACTTGCACCTCACGGTTGGCGCTCATCCGACCGTGAGGATCCACGGCGACCTCCATCCGCTTACCGAGTTCCCGATTCTCAAGCCAGGCCCGCTGCGCAAGATGATCTACGCTATACTCACGCAAAAACAGCGCGAGAAGCTTGAGTCTGAGCTGGAACTGGACATGTCGCATCCCCTGCCGGGGAAAGCCCGTTTTCGTGTCAACGTCTTTTTCCAAAGGGACTCGATCGGCGCTGTGATGCGAGTCATACCGATGAACATTTTGCCCTTGGAGAAACTCGGGCTTCCGCCAGTGTTGACGAGCTTCGCGTATCTACCGAGAGGACTCATACTCGTAACCGGACCCACCGGCTCCGGAAAGTCAACCACTCTCGCTTCAATCATCGACATCGTCAACCGAGAGCGTCCCGTCCACATCATGACTGTAGAAGATCCCATCGAGTTTCTTCACACCCACAAAAGGGCACTCGTAAACCAAAGAGAGGTCGGTGAGGACACACATAGCTTTGCTAGCGCTTTGAAGCGGGTACTACGCCAGGATCCAGACGTGATTCTGGTCGGCGAGATGCGCGATCTCGAAACGATTGCCACAGCCATAACTGCGGCCGAGACAGGCCACTTGGTCTTTGGAACTTTGCATACACAAGATGCTCCTCAATCGATTGACCGCATAATCGACGTGTTCCCGCCCCATCAGCAGCAACAAGTCAGGGTTCAGCTAGCCTCCTCGCTTCAGGCGGTTTGTACCCAGCAGCTTCTTCAGACAGCCGATGGAAAGGGGAGAGTCGTAGCTTGCGAGGTCTTGATTTGTACGCCGGCGGTGCGAAACTTGATAAGAGAGGGCAAGACTCACCAGATCTACTCCGTCATGCAGGCCGGCGGGCGCTTTGGCATGCAGACTATGGACCAGTCGCTGGCGGATCTAGTAAAAGCTGGTCGTATAAGCCTAGACATGGCGCGAGAGCGGTGTGCAAACGAAGAAGATCTCATGAGGCTGTTGGGAAGGATCTAAAGGATCTAATGGGTACCGGGCGGAGCTTATTATCTGTAGGTAGCTCAATTAGGAGAGGAGCTTACGGTGCCTGACACGTTTGTATATAAAGTGCGCGATTCTCAGGGCCAACTTATCGAGGGCGAACTGGCTGCAGACAATGCCACCGTTGTCACAGCCAAGCTACGTGAGATGGGATACATACCCATCGAGATCTCCAAGAAACAAGAGGGCCTAAAGCGCGAGATCACGATCGGCGGCAACAAGGTCAAACTAAAGGACCTGGCGGTCTTTTCTCGCCAGTTTGCCACAATGATCAATTCGGGCCTGTCGCTTCTGCGATCGTTGAACATCCTGGCCGAGCAGACCGAGTCGAAGCCGCTGCGCGAAACCATAAGACAAGTGAGGGACGAGATAGAGGGAGGGGGGTCTCTGTCGTCAGCGCTTGCCAAGCATCCCAAGGTCTTCAACGACCTGTACGTCTCGATGGTCCGCTCGGGAGAAACCGGCGGAAACCTCGATTTGGTTCTCTTGCGGCTAGCTGAGACGATCGAAAAGCAGGTGGCACTGAGAAGCGAGATCAAGTCAGCCATGACTTATCCGGTCGTGGTGTTCGTGATGGTCGTACTGATAGTCACGGCGATGCTGATCTTCATAGTGCCCATGTTCGAGAACCTCTACAAAGAGCTGGGAGGCACGCTGCCAGCTCCGACGAGGATTTTGATCGGTGTTTCCAACCTCATAAAGAGCTTATGGTGGCTGGTGATTCTCCTTGGCGTAGGGGCGTTCTTCGGACTGAGGGCGTGGAAGAAAACCGAGTCGGGTCGAATGATCTTCGACTCTTTCAAGATCAAGGTTCCAGTGTTCGGACCGCTCTTTCACAAGGTGGCCCTTTCCCGCTTTTCAAGAACCCTCTCGGATCTCATACGATCGGGTGTGCCTATCTTGGAAAGCTTGGACATTGTGTCGGGAACGGTGAACAACGCAGTGGTCTCCAAGGCAATCCTCGCTGTCCAAGAGAGCGTGAAGAGCGGCGAGAGTATTGCGAGGCCTCTCCTAGAGCACTCGGTCTTCCCACCGATGGTAGTGCAGATGATCGCCGTTGGAGAGGAGACAGGCGCCTTGGACACTATGCTCACCAAAATAGCTGACTTTTATGATCAAGAAATTGAGGCTACGGTACAGGCACTCACTTCGCTCATCGAGCCAATCCTTATAGCAGTGATGGGCGCCGCTGTAGGGGGGATGGTTATTGCCTTGTACATGCCGATGTTCAACATCGTCAACCTCATCAAGTAGATGGCAGAAACTATTATTGCAAGACCCCTAAAGGCCGGTTGCTTCGCGACCGATACCCTAAACAGCCTGAGGCGAGAGGTTGCATCTTGCCCAGGTGAGTCCAAAAAGAAAGGAGGTGATACAAGATGATGTGGCTCAGAAAAGACCTAAAGGGTAAAGACGAGGGCTTTACCTTGATCGAGCTGATGGTGGTGGTGCTGATCATTGCAATACTTATCTCCATCGCCATCCCGACGTTTTTGGGAGCCCGGCGTCGTGCCCAGAACCGTGCGGCTCAGTCGAACCTGCGCAACGCACTAACGACGGAGAAGACCTACTACGTCGACACCCAGCGCTACACCGATGTCCCGGCGCAGCTCCAGCAAGTGGAGAACTCGCTGCTCTGGGTGAACAACGCTACGGTCAATTCCACTAACTGCGCAGCCGCTCAGCGTCGGGTATGTGTTGCAATCCAAAACATACTGACGACTGTAGCCGCAGCCTACAACGGCGGAACAGCGGCTGCTTCCGGGAACAACTACAACCTCGGTGACGAGGCGATAAGTGGTGGATCGGGAGCAGGAACATGGTATGCCTGCAACGACGGCTCAGCTGACCTCAACATCGGTCCTTTACCTGGAGCAGTCGCCGGAGCAAGCCAAGACCAAAACCAAGGTTGGATGTGCTCTTAGCGATTCCACTCCCAGGCGTTGGGGTCAGACTCTGTGAGCGAAAGGGGCGCCATATGGCGCCCCTTTTCGCTATTTGACGATCCAAACTTGTTGGCTCTCTTATTGTCCCGACGTATTCTGTGGCGACTAAAGGAGTCGGTCTGGGTTGAATTCTTTCCAGGACTGGACGATCGTCGTTTTTTGGACGCTTGTGGGATTGATTTTTGGTTCGTTCGTCAACGTGATCGTAACGAGGGTCCCAGAAGGGCGGTCGATCGTTCATCCACCGTCTCGGTGTCCCCACTGCCTGGCACCCATAGGTTTTTGGGAGAACATCCCAATTATCTCTTACTTTTTTTTAGGTGGTAGGTGTAGGCACTGCAAAGAGCCGATCGGATGGAGGTACCCCGCTACCGAAGCTGGGGTAGCCGTTGCCTTCGGCGTCGTGGTCTGGAGGCTGTGGGTGACAGCCAACAGGCCTGCGGCTGCGATTCTCGTTATGGCAGCTACAGTCGTCTTTGTCTCGGTAGCGATCATAGACGCCAAGACAAAGCGCATTCCTCGGAAGCTCGTGTACTGGGGACTGGTCATGGTGATCCCCTTGAGCGTAGTCGTAGCTCTCTATGAAGCACGCCCTGCGGCGTTGATTATTGCACTGGCTTCCTCGATGGGTTATGGGATCGCATTGTTTGCGATCCACAGCATCGATCCACGGTGGATGGGCTTTGGAGATGTACGCTATGCCTTTTTCCTAGGTTGGGTGTTGGGATACTTCGGGTGGTGGTATCCGCTCGCTGGCTTTATGCTGGCATTGGTAATTGGAAGTGTCGTGGGGCTTACGCTTGTCGCAGTAGGCAAGAGCCGATTGGGAAAAACTATTCCCTTTGGCCCGTTTCTTTCTCTTGGGGCCTATGCGGTACTTCTGTGGGGTTGCGAGCTTGCCGGCTTGTATCTACACCTCATGGGTCTTCCCCTTGCAGGATGCCGAACGTTACCCTAAGCGCGGCGAGCTTGCCCGCTTGTATCTACACCTCATGGGTCTGGCTCTGCGATAGACATCCGAGCTTGCGCCAATAGTGCTTTACAAAGCAGGAATTTGCTTGTATTGTTATACCACAATTTTTGGGGCACACAAGATGTGGCGGAGTTGGCGGCGCCGGCGGGTCCGGCCCGACCGATCTCCGCCGTTCTCTATCTAAGAGGACATGTAAGGGGCTCGCCTCGATGGGGGGCCTGGGGACAGTGTTAGATGTGTGACTGAAGATTGCTGGAGTTGTCTAGGTATCAAGATTTTGCAACCTTTGGACGATTTAGGAAAAGCGAGTCGTACAATGCAAGCAATTGACTCGAAGCGAGTGGGTTTTGTCAAGAGCAGAAGTACCACCAAAGGTCGAGTTACTGACCGTGCGGGAGGTCGCAGGGCTCACCCGGGTCTCGACCATGACGGTGTATCGGCTAATCAAACGGGGAGAGCTTCCGGCGGTGAGAGTAGGTCGCTCTTACAGAATTCGGAGGCAAGATTTGATCCGCTATTTGCTTAGCTCTTCTACCGCAGAGGAGAGGTCGTAGTGCCAAAGACTGTTGTCGGCCTTGATATCGGCACCTCGTCGGTGAGGGGTGTCGAGATACGCATCGGAAAAGACCGCCCCGTGTTGGTACGCATAGCTCAGCAAGAGATGGCTCCCGGATCGACTCGTGAGGGTGAAATTGTCAATCCGCCTGCAGTCGGAGACGCAATCTCGAGGTTGTGGAAGTCGGGAAAGTTCAAAGGCAAGGACGCTGTCGTAGTCGGGGTGGCCAACGCGAAAGTAGTGGTGCGTCAAGTCGAGTTGCAGTGGATGCCAGAAGAGGAGTTGCGCAACGCCTTGGCGTTCCAAATCCAAGAGTTCATTCCCATTCCGTTAGAGGAAGCGATCATTGACTACATGCCGGTAGAAGAGGTGTATCCAGGCGAGGGGCAGCGCCTCTTACGGATTTTAGTAGTAGCTGCTCAAAAAGAGATGATCCAGTCATTGATAGAGACGTTGCAGTATGCAAAGCTTCAACCTGCCGTCATAGACCTAAACGCGCTGGCTCTAATGAGGTCTCTGGTGAGCATGTACGGACTTGAAGAGCCACCGCCCGCCGAGGCACTCGTCGACATTGGCGCAGGCATTACGAACGTTGTAGTACACGAGCAAACCAAACCCCGCTTCGTGAGAATCATCGCCGGCGGGGGCGACGACTTTACTGCAGCAATCTCCGAGCAGCTGGGCGTAGATCCAATCAGTGCAGAGCAGATCAAAAGAGAGATAGGTGCTTCGGGGTCTGCTCCTCCTGGCTACGATCGCGCGATGGACGTGATCGAAGAAAAAACGGCCTCTTTTGTTGACGAGATTCGCGGATCCCTCGACTTTTATATGGCCCAGCCCGATGCCCAGCCGATCTCTCGAGTTGTCCTCTCTGGAGGAGGCTCGCAGCTTAGGACGATTCCAGATCGGTTACGCTCCGCCTTAGGGATCCCTGTCGAACAGGGGCATCCTCTTCAGTACGTTGAGCTTGCCGATCTTGGCATGCACCCTGAGCAGTTGGCCTCGATAGAGCCTTATCTGGCAGTTCCTGTAGGTCTGGCCTTGAGCGAGGCGGTCTGAGATGTACAGGTTCAGGGGTGGAATAAACCTAGTACCTCCCGAGATAGCCGAATCACGCCTCGTCAGGCGGAATTGGTACATAGCCCTAGCGATCATCGCTGGTGTAGTAGCAATCCTTGTGGTACTCACCATTTTGCAGGCTGCGCAGAGCAAGCGACTGGCTAATAAAGTGGAGGCACAGCAGGCAGAAAACAATCGTCTAAAGGCTCGCGCAGCTGAGCTGGAGTACCTCGAGGGGCTTCAGACCGAGTTCGAGACGCAGCGCTCCTTGGTTCAGGCAGCCTGGACGAACGAAGTTTCATGGGCGAAGGTCCTTCAAGAGATTGCATCGGCAATGCCCGACGGCGTGTATTTGAACAGCTTCACGGGAGAGGCAGGGACTCAGCAGAACGTTCCCGCCCAGGGCCAGAGCCAACAGCCCAGCCCAGGAGGTCAGCAGACCTCACCCGGGGCAGCCCCACCAGGTAATGTGCTGCCACCATCGAGTCCTTCACCGACCCGCAAGGTTATTGGCAAGGTCACGATTCAGGCTGTAGCCAAAAACCACAGGGAGGTCGGTAATTGGCTATACAGGGTCAATCGAGGAATGCCCTCTCTAACTTATGCCTGGGTTCGGGACGCAACGCTGTCAGAGCAAAAACAGCAGCTTCCCGGCGGAGGAGAGGTCGCTACTACGAAAACTTCGTTCAGTTTCGAAGCATTCCTCAGCCCATACGCCATGGGATGGATGGGCCGCTGTGCAGAGCGCGGATTCGAAAACCTCGCTCAAGCACCATACGGAGTCTGCGGACACTCGTTCTACGGTGCGCAATCATCTGGTGCCCCGCCGCCGACACCGAGAAGATAGCAGGTAGGTCTCAATGCGAAGGGTGATTCCATTCATCGTGGCTGCAGTGGTGTCGGTGACGCTCATTCTTGCTTGGTTCTTTCTGATAAGGAGCCCGTTGGGGGCAAACAGGGCCGAAAAGCAAAAGGAGCTCTCGAAGTTACAGCAAGAACAGCGTAATCTCGAGACTACGATTGCTAGACGGGTCGAGCTCCAGCGCAATGAGGCTCGTACGCGGGCTGGATTAGTTGAATTCCGTCAAAACGTGCCTGACACGCCTGACCTGGCGGAGTTCATCTGGGCAAATTATGAGATCGCTCGCCAAGCGGGAATGAAGTGGATGTCAATCGCCCCCTCGATACCAGAGCAACCACAAAAGACGAGCACTCCGTCCCAAGCACCATCTACAGCGGCGCCGGCAGAGATGAACATCTCTCTAAATCTAGAGGGCGGTTACTTCCAGATGATCGACTACTTGATTCGACTGGAAAAGCTGCGCCGTACCTTTGTAGTCGACAATCTACAGATTCTCGCTCAACTTGAGACCGCGCAGTTGCAGGTGAGCATTCGGGGCCGAATGTTTACCACCCAGACTGGTCTTCCTTGGACTCCATCTGACGCCGACCTGAATCTGATTTACCCGCCGCAGGGTCCGAGCCAGCGAGGCCAGATTCCTGGAGCGCCGGAGGCTGGTTGTACACCGCCCCAGCCCGGATTTTCCGAGGGTAGGCAGCCGAACGAGCTCGGGAACTGCTCTGGTCAGCTTTTCGTTCCGAGAGCCGGCGAGCCTGTTCCGCCTCAGCCAACTGGAATAGGTCCCAGTCCATCGCCTACAGGTGGCGGGGCGGGCGGCGCAAAGTCTATGGGCCCGTAGATAAAGGCGGCCTTGAAGATGATTGGGATTAGGTAAGCGATGAGTACAGATATCCCCACCGGACCGATACAGCCACCTACTGGACCTATAGGCCAGGTGCCAACAGGTGGTCCCGGGCAGTATGGCCCGCCTCCGCCACCACCGGGCGCACCTCTAGGTGAGGGTTTTGGTGTGGGAGGCGGACCTGGTAGCCTAGCCCCGGAGGGAGTGCCTCCGGAGCAACCAGGAGCCCCGGCGCCGGAGGGCGCGCCCCCGACCCGCACGACAAGTCGCAGGCCAATGATAATTGCCCTAATGGTATTGGGGGTTTTGTTGATCGCGGCGGCTGTGTACTTTGTGTTTCTGAGAGGTGGTGGGGAAAAGCGGACTGCTACTCCCACCACGCCTCCAGCAGCCCCGAGAACGCCACAGCAACCCGGCGGACAGGGCGCGCCCGGAGGAGGGACAATTACCGGAACAGCTGGGCCGGCACCAAGTCCATATCCCTCACTAGATCCAGGGCTTCAAGCAGACATCGCCGAATCTTTTCAGCAGTACAGTTCAAGGAATCCGTTCCGCTGTACGTTCGCTTGTCCCGTGCCTGCGACTACTACTACGGGAGCAAGTGGTACTACGGGTACTACCGGGGGAACGTCCTCGACGCCGTCGCCCGCTCCACAGGGCGGAAGCACTTCTGGTACTCAGCAGCCTTCTGGCTCGGGATCGTCGGTGACTCTCAAGGAGATAGTGGGTGGAACTCAGGCAGTTGTTCAGGTCTCCGGGCAGACATTTACTGTGGGAGTTGGTGAGACATTTGCTGGTAACTATAAGCTCACGCGAATCGCTGGGAATTGTGCCTCGTTTCTGCAGGGTGACTCTCCATTCACCTTGTGTACCGGACAGTCGGTGCTCAAGTAAGCAAGCACCCCTCTTATCCGGTCAGCTGGAATGCTTACGGCATCCTCGCTCTAAGGAGAGATCGCGGAGCCGCCAGCAGCTCCAGGAGGCGGGTACTACGTTAGTTTGACGGAGCGGGCGGGGGGCCGGGAAGTTCGTAGACGGCCGTCACTCGGGTCTCTTGGCGGACTTCCCGGCCCCGGGGTACAGGCTGAACGAAGCCCGAACGGTTGAGCCCGAGCCTGAAGGACGCCAATGTATCCTGCGACTCGTTGTTAGTCCTACGGGTACCATTTCACTTGACATGCTTAGGTTCTTGACTTCCGGAGAATCCCATGGCTTCGGCCTTGTAGTGGTCCTCGAGGGCCTTCCTGCTGGCATTTCCTTTAGCACGAAGGATTTGGCTAATGAGTTAGCACGAAGGCGCCTGGGGTTCGGTAGAGGGCCTCGCATGGCGATTGAAGAGGACAGAGTCCGAATTGTAGGGGGCCTCAGGCACGGGAAGACTCTTGGATCGCCGTTCTCGGTGCTAATCGAAAATTCAGAGTTTGCCGAGAAGTGGGCCGAAACGATGAGTCCCGATCCCGGTGAAGTTTCGGGGGCTTTGACCCGTCCGAGGCCTGGCCATGCCGATCTGGGCGGAATGATCAAGTACGGATTCGAAGATGCCAGGAACGTGTTGGAACGATCGTCGGCAAGGGAGACTGCAGCTCGAGTCGCAGCGGGCGCCATATGCAAGGCTTTTCTAGAAGCAGTGGGCGTGCGAGTACTAAGCCACGTCTTAGAAGTGGGGGGCGTCAGGGCCGATGTAGACATTCCACATCCCGATGATCTCGAAGCGATAGACAAAGATCCCTTGAGGTGCTTGGACTCCCGGGCTTCCCAGGACATGGCCGCTGCAATTGAGGCAGCCCGAGAAGAGGGAGACACGGTCGGAGGCGTTTTCGAGGTCGTCGCTTATGGGTTGCCCGTAGGGCTCGGATCGTACGTGCATTGGGACAGGCGTCTGGACTGTAGGCTCGCAGGAGCGTTGATGAGCATCAACGCCGTGAAAGCAGTCGAGATCGGGGAGGGAATTGCACAGGCGCGTTCGAGAGGATCGCAAGCTCACGACGAGATCGTGTGGGGAGATTCCGAGGGGCTGTTTATCGAAAGAAAAACTAACAGAGCGGGCGGAATCGAGGGTGGAATGACGACGGGAGAGCCTCTTGTGGTGAGGGGTGCCATGAAACCTCTGTCTAGCCTCGCCCGTCCGTTGGCGACTATCGATCTTGCGACTGGAAAGCCAGCCGAAGCCATAACTCAGAGGACGGACACTTGTGCGGTCCCGGCAGCAGCGGTCGTGGGCGAAGCCATGGTCTCTTTTGTATTGGCTGACGCGATATTAGAGAAGTTCGGGGGCGACACCCTAGGCGAGATTCAGGAGCGCATTCGGGCTTACGAAGCTAGGCTGAAGCGTCGCTTGGATAGCTTGCCTTGAGAAGGGGTAGTACGAGCCAGCAACGCCGATGGGACCGCCATCTGTTTCTCATCGGCATGATGGGTGCCGGAAAGTCGACGGTAGGGCCGCTCCTCGCCAACCAGCTCGGTCTTCAATGGATAGATCTTGACCAGATCGTAGAGGAAAAGACGGGACAATCCATTGGCGAGCTGTGGAGATATAGCGGAGAGGTTCTGTTCAGGAGGCTGGAGGCCGAGGCACTGGAATCGCTGGGAGGAGAGGCCTGTGTTGTGGGATGCGGCGGGGGAGTGGTGACTTACGAGAGGAGCAAGGAAGTATTGGCGAACCGGGGGCACTGTGTGTATCTGCGAGCTTCTCCAGAAGAGCTCGCTGCCCGAATTTGGAGGGGAGGTGGGGCCGAGACAGAAAAGTCTTTCTCGCATAACTTTGAGACCAAGGCTGTGGAGAGCCGTCCTCTACTTTTGGGAGTCTCATCTGAAGAAGAGCTTAAAGCCCGCCTTTCGGAGCTGCTTTCGGCGAGAGAACATTTGTACGAAGATCTCGCGAACTTTGTAGTCGACACAGAGAATCGAAGTCCACAAGAGGTAGCGAAGTCGATAGCGGAGTGGTGGGAGCAAAAGTGTCGGTAGCTGAAGTTTTGATAGTAGCACCTAGTCGCAGCTACCCAGTACTGATAGGAAGCGGAATCCTACGGGAGCGACTAGCTAAGGCTGCCTCTGAGCTTGTGGACGCAGAGCGGGCAGCAATCATCACCGACACGGGCGTTCCTCAAAGATGGGTCGAGGAGGCGTGCCGGGGCATCAAAGACGCTGGCATTGAAGTGTCCATTTTCGTCTTCGAACAGGGAGAGTCGTCAAAGACCATTGGTACGTGCTCTGAGCTTTTGAGCGCTATGGCCGACTCGGGCCTTCACCGACGCGATGTTGTAGTGGGCGTGGGAGGAGGTGTCACGACCGACATAGCGGGATTTTTGGCCTCCATCTACATGCGCGGTGTTGAATTGTTCCAGGTTCCCACGACACTCTTGGGAATGGTCGACGCCGCTATAGGTGGCAAAACGGGCGTGAACTTGCAAGGGTGGAAAAACCTCGTGGGAAGTTTTTATCAGCCTGCCGTCGTCATCTGTGACCTATCTACCTTGGAAACCCTTCCAATCGAAGAGCTTAGGACTGGAATGGCAGAGGTCATCAAGTACGGGTTCATTTCTAGGCCGGAGATACTGGAGCTTGCAGCGAGCCTGCGTTCACGCCTTGTTGACGACCATCGCGAGATTTTTCGCTACGAGGAAGCCGTTGAGGTGGTTCGTTCTTGCGTAGAGGTAAAGGCATCCGTGGTCTCTTCTGACGAAAGAGAATCTGGAATACGCGAGATTTTGAACTTCGGTCACACCTTGGGACACGCAATCGAGAGGGTTACGTTGCACAAAGTTAGCCACGGGGAGGCAATCTCGATCGGGATGGCTTTCGAGGCCGAGCTCTCGGCACTTTTATTGGGTATTGACCCTTCTGTTGTGACTGAGGTTCGTGGGCGGATCGCAGAGATGGGGCTTCCTGTTTCGGTCGGAGGAGTTGAGCACAGAGTGGCGAAAGAATCGGTGTTCGAAGCGATGGCTATGGACAAAAAGTATCTCGGGGGGATGCGCTTCGTGCTTCTTGAGTCGATTGGAAATCCAATTGTTCGGATGATCGATGATTCGACAAAGATCGATATTGCTTTGGCGCGGGTAGGAATACAGTGAATGGCTCGCGACGCGTATATCTCATAAATGGCCCCAACCTTTCAAGGTTGGGCAAGAGAGAGCCAAAGGTGTACGGCTCGACGAGCCTACGAGAGATCGAGGAGTCGTTTTCACGGCTGGCTTCTTCTCTAGGCTACGAGGCTGTATGTATTCAATCCGACTCAGAGTCGGAGATCATTAAAACCATTCACGCCGCAATCGACGAGAGTGCAGGGATCGTCATAAATCCCGGAGCCCTCACCCACTACTCCTACGCCATTGCCGATGCCTTGGCCCAGGCCCCTGGCAGGGTCGTAGAGGTTCACATCACCAACCCATACTCCAGGGAGGCTTGGCGCCAAAAGTCGGTTGTGTCTGCTTATGTGACGGGAACCATATCTGGATTCGGCGTGACATCTTATTTGCTGGCTCTGCGGGCATTGGCGGCGATAGATGGTGCAGAAACCCCTGGCGCTGACTCCTCCGAGCACTCGGACTGGAGCTCGAGGCCTTCAAACAAGCAGGCGGAGCGCCAAATGGAGCAAGATTCTGGAGGTGGACCGGCGTGAGGGTGTCGGCCCGCTCCGATCCTAAAAAGCCCTCCAAAAGGCCCAAGCGACAACGTAACAAAAGCGCGACCTCGCCTCAGTACCAGTTCCGCTGGGCAAAGGTGCGAAGACAAATGGCGGCCAATGCAATTCCCGCTCTGCTCGTTACCAAACTAGCCAACATCAGGTATCTAACAGGATTCACAGGATCTTCAGCAATGCTGCTGGTTACCCACAAGGACGCAGTCTTTGTGACCGACGGACGCTACGACTCTCAGTCAGAAGAGGAGTTGTCGAGAGCTGGGTTCGACGGCCACATTCTCGTTTATGGAGCGGAGGGTCTGGCCAAAACGGTAAAAGAGGCAGCCTCAATAGCCGAAGAAAAAAGAGTTTTCTTGGAAGCAGAGGCAGCCAGCTGGGGATTTGTTATACAGCTTAGAAAATGGTTAAGGGGTTACAAGCTGGAGCCGTCTTCTCAGATAATCGAGCAAGTGAGGGCTTCAAAGGACCCGTGGGAGATATCGCGTCTCAAGCAAGCGGCGCGTTTGACAGACTCGGCTTTCTCCGAGCTTCTCGGGTGGATCACTCCGGGCGTCACCGAGAGAGAAGTTGCTCTGCGCCTTGTGGATTACTTCGAGTCTTTAGGGGCCGACGGCATTTCCTTTGAGCCCATCGTCGCCTCTGGTGTGCGATCCGCCCTTCCTCATGCCCGTCCACAAGATAAGCAGATATGCAACAACGAGCTGGTAGTCCTCGATTTTGGGTGTCGTATCGACGGCTACTGCTCCGACATGACGCGAACGGTATATCTCGGCAAGCCTGATTCCGAGATCCGCAAGCTTTACACTTTGGTGCGCCGTGCCAACGAGGTTGGAGTGGCGGCGGTTTCCGCAAACCGTCTTGCGAGAACCGTAGATGCGGCAGCCAGGGGAGTAATTGCTAAAGGGGGCATGGGCGATTTGTTCGTTCACTCCACCGGGCACGGCCTCGGGCTAGAAGTCCATGAGTGGCCCAGGATCGGTAAAGGTGCTACGGATCGCATCCCGCTAAACTGTGTCGTTACTGTCGAACCGGGTGTGTACCTGCCTGGCCTAGGCGGTTTCCGGATCGAAGACATGGTCCTGGCGGTCAGAGGTGGGCACTCGTTGCTAACACGTTCACCTAAAGGACTCATCTGGCTGTGATGTCTATGGGCCGGTAGAGGGAGCCAAACAGCAACGGAGCACCTGCCGCTTGCTACCGGATCACGTGAGCGATACGAGGAGAATGAGTTGATATCGACCAACGACATCAGAACCGGAATGGCGCTGGATCTGCCGGAGGGGTTATTTGAGATCGTCGAATTCCAGCATGTAAAGCCCGGAAAGGGTCACGCGTTCGTCAGGATGAAACTAAAAAACCTTCTGACCGGGGCTGTTTTGGACAAGACCTTCCGAGCGGACGAAAAGGTCCCCTTGGCCGTCATCGACAAAAAGGAGATGCAGTTTTTGTACCGCGATGGGAACGCCTTGGTATTCATGGACAACGACACATACGACCAGCACAATTTTTCTCTGGAAGTGCCTGAGGTTGAGAAGGCCTCGGAGTTCTTGTCAGAGGGAGAGTCGGTTCTAGTCCACTTTCATGGCGAGCGTCTCATCAAAATAGAGCTTCCGCCCAGCGTTGTCCTGGAAGTAGTAGAGACGGAGCCAGGAGTAAAAGGCGACCGGGTCTCTGGAGGAACAAAACCTGCCAAGCTTCACACGGGTCTCGTCGTCCAAGTGCCGCTTTTCATAGAGGAGGGGGACCGCATAAAAGTCGACACACGAACGGGAGAGTACCTGACTAGGGAACAGGGTTAGCGGCGCGGTGAGGCGCCACAAGGCCAGGCGGCAAGCTCTTCAACTTCTCTATCAGACCGAGATCACGGGGCGTGATATCGAGGATGTGATTTCGGAGAGCCTCTCTTCAGGCGGGATGGAACCTTTTGCGCTTTTTTTAGCCAGGGGGGTTGCCCAGCGTCTACAGCGGATAGACGAGATAATCTCGGAGTTCGCTTCCGGATGGCAGCCCGAGACCATGCCCACCGTTGATTTGATAATTCAGCGCATTGGCGTCTTCGAGCTCGTCTTTACAGATTCTCCTTCGCCTGTAGCCATAGACGAGGCGGTCGAACTTGCCAAGGAGTATTCCACGGAAGATGCAGCCCGTTTCGTAAACGGTGTTCTCGACTCGGTGGCTGCCGAGCGCCAGAGGCTTCTTCGAGGAGAACAGCGGCTGTCTGTGTCAGAAATGTTTGTACTGCCCCCCGCACTCGGCGACGGCTCTACCAAGGAGGCTTTCCCTGCGGATTTGTGTCCGCCTGCTTACGGGAGTCGCTCCTTGGCAGAGGTCGGAAGCTGGATCCTTGCCGCTATGGGCGTTGGAGATTGGGACGAAGATACATACGAGCTTCCCATCCCGCCGTCTCTGCGGCGCCTTGTCGTGTTCGTAATCGATGGGCTGGGGGCCATTCAGTTGAGAGAGCACCGTGATGTCCTATCGGACATATGGGAGCTGGCCGGAACTTTTGCAACCTCGACTTTCCCTTCTACAAGCGCCACGGGACTTACATCGATTTGCACCGCCTCAGTTCCCGCAATCCACGGCATCGTTGGCTACCGCCTACTCGAGAGGGGACGAAGTTTCAATGTGATTCGCTTTGCTTATGATCAGGACGCTGCCGATGCGAAACTCGCTTTCTCGGGGATCGGTAGGCCTTTGAAGGCACCGGCTTTGCCATCTCCGAAGAAGTACCAGCCATGTAGGACGGTTTTCGAAATTATAGGGACAGCAAAGATAGGTGCTTACGTGATCACAAGGGACGAGTTCGAAGGCTCGGGGTTTTCCTCGCTATTGTTGCGCGGAGCAAGTTGGGCGTCCTATTCGCGGTCCTCGGAAATTCCCAATCGGGTTCGCAGCCTTCTGGAAGACCGGCGGCGCAAGCTTGTGTACGTGTACTGGGACGGGCTCGACAAAGAAGGACACGCTGCGGGTCCTACGAGTCAGAGGTGGGCTGACGCTGCTGCCAAGGCCAACTCGCTGTGCGAAAAGATACTGGCGACCCTGAAGCCTGGTGATGGCATCCTGGTTACCTCGGATCACGGAATGATTTCAACCCCAGAGGAGTCCCGCATTGTAGCGGACAGAGATGTCAAGGATTTGTGCCGCGCGGTGGTCGGGGAGCCCAGAGTCCGGTATCTGCATGCTCGACCCGGATCAGAGGAGGCTCTATTCGAGGCAGCCTCGGAGCGTTTTGGCGACAGCGGTTTGGTGTTCAAACGGGATAGAGCAATCTCTTTGGGCCTTTTCGGAGATGTGCCTTCTCCAGATGTCCAGAGTCGCATAGGAGATGTGATTGTCGCGATGCGGGGTGATTCGGTGTTGGTGGATCCCGATTGGCCGCAGGATCCTCCCCTTGGCAGTCACGGTTCTCTCACCGAAGGCGAGATGTTCGTTCCGTTCAGAGTTGCCGTTGGGGGATGAGCAAAGCCTGAGTATCTGCGAGTGGGTGCCGGTCTCGACTGCCCGCCAGCTGCAGCTAAACCTAGATCTTTCTTAGCCAAATCACCGGCTGGGAAGCGCGCACTTTCGAACCCGGCTCTACAAGTGTTCTCTCGACAATACCGGTAAAACGACTCACTACTGTTTGGCACCCACGCCGTTGGATTATTCGCCCTACCACCTCCCCGCGGTAGACGACGGCTCCGGGACGAATGAACGCCGGGTCGAGGTTCAGCTTCCCGGAGCACGGAGCTACAACAACCGCGTCGTCGCCCAATGCCTTTAGGTCGCCTTCGTAGGTATCTAGCATCGATTGGGACACCGCGCCCTCCCAACAATTCGAGCAAAAACATATGAACAACTCATGCGGCCCTCAGTTGGACGAATAGGAAACAAGGACGGTTTCGGGTTTTTATGTGATGTTTGTCACCGAAGCAGTGTTCCGCAATTTTCGGCACGCTCTCAGTTGCCGTGCTCGAAAAAGTGGGGCGTTTTAGTTGTCTCAGACCTGCGCTACCTGGGGATATCCGTATGATTCTCGATTGTGAGTTCGACTGGTGGTATCGTGGTCCTGGCTCCTCGGGCCTTCTTTACGAGTTTGGACTGCTCCTTTAATGGCTCGTCCGGTGAGGCGAGAAAGGACGTGAGTTGCGAGAATGCTCGCGCAAGAAAGTACTAGATGCCGCTTCTATGCGGCGGTCTATCGCTCGCATGGCCCATGAAATCGTGGAAGCCGGCAACTTCCCCGATTCTCTTGCTCTTGTAGGAGTATTTACCCGCGGGGTTCCGCTTGCTCGCCGTCTGGCCCGTCTGATAGAGGAATTCGAGGGGGCGCGTGTCGACTGTGGCGAGCTGGATGTCACGTTCTACCGAGACGACCTTCCTATGAGGCGTCCTCGTCCGTCGAGGCAGAGCGATCTTGGTTTCGACCTAACCGGTAGAAACGTGGTCCTAGTTGACGACGTGATCTTTACTGGTCGGACAATTCGAGCGGCGCTAGATGCCCTAATGGACTTCGGGCGGCCTAGACGAGCCCAGCTTGCGGTTCTCATCGATCGGGGCCATCGGGAGCTCCCGATTAGAGCCGATTTCGTAGGTAAAAACCTACCTACCTCTCTGGGCGAGGTCGTCAAAGTTCACCTCGAAGAAGTAGACGGAGAGGATGCAGTCTACATCGAGGTGCAAGACCAACAAGTACGGACCACGGGTGCCTCTACCCAAATCCCAACAACGAGGCCATGAGCGGAGGACATAGAGTCGTCGAGTCCGGTGACGAGGGGGGTGTGGTGACTGTTTCTCATAAATCTGTGGTACCTTCCGATCTGCTGTCCACAGAAGATATCGAAACCAGCTTCGTTGAGCGCATTCTTCGCGAGGCTGCCAGTTTCGAAGAAGTTTTAGCTCGACCGGTGCCTGTAGTGCCGGTTCTAAGAGGCGTAACTGTAGCCGTAGCGTTTTTCGAGCCTTCCACCCGAACGAGGATCTCCTTCGAGCTGGCGGCAAGGAGACTCTCCGCCGACGTGATTTCCTTTGCGGCAGCTGGATCGGCTGTATCCAAGGGAGAGAGTTTGATCGACACAGCCCTTACACTGACGGCAATCGGAGCCGACTGCTTGGTGATTCGCCACCCGTGCTCGGGGGCGCCCGAGCGAATAGCCGAGGTTTTAGATGTTCCAGTCGTAAATGCGGGAGACGGTTGTCATCAGCATCCGACCCAGGCTCTTACCGATTTATACACGATTCGGAAACGCTGGGGAGGGAACGAGCGCCTCAGGGTCACCATAGTCGGCGATATACAGCATTCGAGAGTGGCTCGCTCGGCAGTCTGGCTGTTTTCCCGCTTTGGATTCGAAGTTACTTGTGTAGGGCCTCCTGCGCTGCTGCCTCGTTACGCCGAGGGATGGCCGTGTGCGTTCAGTCACTCCTTGGACGACGTAATTCCAAATACCGATGTCCTTATGCTGCTACGACTTCAGCTTGAGCGGGGAGCAGGTGGTGCCATCGGATCGGAGGAAGAGTACAGGCAGTTTTTCGGGGTGGATCTAGCCCGAGCCAAAGCACTTCCCGAAGGGGCTGTAATCATGCACCCGGGCCCCGTGAATAGGGGGGTAGAGGTCGACCCAGATGTCCTGGCATTAGACAATTGCCTCGTCAACGAGCAGGTTGCGTCTGGGTTAGCCGTGAGGATGGCGGTTTTGTATTTGCTAACCGTGGGAAGCAGAGAGGAGCCGGCGGATGCTCGTATATGAGAATCGGTCTGACTCAACTTTGCTGCTATCCGATGCCGGCAGGATCGTGAGGTAGCCACCTATGATCTTCGAGACCTTGTTGATTCGGGGATGCGAAGTTGTTGGACCGGACGGCGTGACCCAGGCGGACCTACTCATAGAGGACGGGCGGATACTAAAGATGGGCAGGGGGATCAGGCATGCCCGAGCTCGAGTGATCGATGCGTCTGGAATGTTGGTGTTTCCTGGTCTCGTCGATATGCATACCCATCTGAGGGAACCTGGCCAAGAGCGATCCGAGACTATAGAGACAGCCTGTCGGGCCGCCGTAGCGGGCGGGTACACAGCAGTTGTCGCAATGCCCAATACCAATCCGCCAGTCGACTCGCCCGAAATAGTTGTCTCGGTAAGGTCGAAAGCGAACGCGGTGAGGTTGGTCGATGTCGAGGTGGCTGCTTGCGTAACCAAACATCGGAGCGGCTACCGACTTACGGAGATGGGGCGCCTCGCTGGATTGGGAGTGAGGCTTTTTACAGACGATGGAACCTGTGTGAGATCTGCGGCTGCCCTCAAGCTCGCATTGACCAACAGTGCCCGAATGGGATTCATAGTCGCTGATCACCCAGAAGAACCCTCTCTCGTTGGAGAGGATTTGGTCTCGCAATCACTTGAAGAGGAATCTAGATTTGGCTACGGCGCGCGGGAACGACGTGGTGTCGGTTGCATCAACGAAGGTGAGATCTCCTCGAGACTCGGCCTACCGGTCAGACCGAGAGAGGCCGAGACCGTCATAGTCTCTAGAGACTTGGCCATTTTGGCGGCCGTGGGAGGCCGTCTTCACCTTCAGCATTTATCGACGTCGGACAGCTTTGATTTGTTGAAGCGTGCCAAGGAATCAGGACTTTCTGTTACAGCCGAGGTCGCCCCGCACCATCTCGTATTTACCGAGGAGGCTGCGAGCGGATGCGACCCCGTCTACAAAGTCAACCCCCCTTTGCGCACGCGGTTCGATCTTGAGGCTGCTCGAGAAGCTTTAGTGGAAGGGGTCGTAGATGTGGTAGCTACCGACCACGCTCCGCACGCTCCCGAGCTCAAGGAACTTGCCTTTGAGGAGGCGCCTGCCGGCATCGCCAGTATAGAGATCGCTTTCTCCCTTCTTTACACCGAGCTAGTTTGCAACGGGGTGCTTTCCATACAAGATCTCGTGAGGCTCATGAGCTCCAGACCAGCTGAGATTTTGGGGCTCGAGGACCACGGCGGGCCCTTGCAAGAAGGATCAGCTGCAAACGTAGCTGTGTTCGATCCGTCTAGGACTTGGGAGTACGACCCATCTGTTTCCTATTCCAAGGCTAAGGCGAGCCCCTATGCGGGACGGAAATTCAACGGTAGGGTGGTTTTGACGATCTACCGAGGACAAGTGGTATTCGAAGAAGAAAGGAGCGGCGATTGAGGCGGCGGAAGGCACTTCTCGCTCTCGAAGACGGAGCGATCTTCGAAGGAGAGGCGGCTGGGGCCGATGCTGGGGCGCAAGGTGACTGCTTTGGGGAGGTCATTTTCAATACCTCGCTAACCGGCTACCAAGAGGTGATCACCGATCCTTCCTACTCCGGCCAAATCGTGGCTATGACTTATCCCCACATAGGCAACTACGGGGTTTGTGACAGCGACTCGCAAAGCAGGACGATTTTCGCCTCGGGCATGGTATTGCGCTCTCTCAGCGAGCATGCGAGCTCTTGGCGGAGCCACCGTTCGTTCGAAGAGTTTTTGATCGAGGCGGGTTGCCCGGCGATCACCGAGGTCGATACTCGCCGGCTGACCAGGCATATAAGAGACAAAGGAGCTATGACGGGGGTGATAGTCCATGGAGATGTCGATCCCGGGGACGCAGTCGAGATGGCGCGAAAAGCGCCAAGGCTCGAGGGTCGGGATTTGGTCAGGCGAGTGATAGGCAAGGAGCCGCAGAGTTTCGAGCCAGACGGGCTCTCGGCCCGCTGTCACATCGTGGCTTATGACTTCGGTATCAAACGGCGAATTATCGAGTACTTTGTCAAGCAAGGGGCCAAGGTCACCGTGGTGCCTGGTGTCACGCCGGCCAAGGAGGTACTTTCGCTTTCTCCTCATGGCGTGTTTCTCTCGAATGGCCCTGGAGATCCGGCGGTCGTCTCGTATGGGATCGAGGCTATAAAGGGTCTTTTGGGCAGAGTGCCTATTTTTGGGATCTGCTTGGGTCACCAGCTTCTGGGCCTGGCTTTGGGAGCAAAGACCTTCAAGCTTCCCTTCGGACACCACGGGGGAAACCATCCGGTGCGAGTACTTGCCACCGGACGTGTGGAGATCACCTCTCAAAATCATGGTTTCGCCGTATCTTCCGAGTCGCTCGGGGGCAGTCTACCGAAAGGGCTTCCCTGGAAAGAGGGCTCGCTGGAGGGACCGTTGCGTCTCAGAAGCCAAGCATTTGGCGAGATTGAGGTGACTCACCTCAATCTGAACGATGGCACGATCGAGGGAATCGAATGCCTGGAACTTCCGGCGTTTTCGGTTCAGTATCACCCAGAAGCTGCGCCGGGGCCCCACGATGCAGTCGGTCTGTTCGAGCGCTTTGTGGCTCTAGCGGCGGCTGGTGCTGGAGATTAGGCGGAACGCTACCGAGGCTTTTGTCGACGAAGGTCTGCAACGCCCGTGGTAGCGCGGAAAACCAGGAGAGCATTGCATGCCGGCTAGACGTGATATCCACTCGATTCTGATCATTGGATCGGGGCCGATAGTGATAGGGCAGGCTTGCGAGTTCGATTACTCGGGTACCCAAGCCTGTAAGGTGCTAAGGCGTCTCGGGTACCGGGTCGTTTTGGTCAACTCCAATCCGGCCACAATCATGACAGATCCAGGGTTTGCGGACAGAACCTATCTAGAGCCGCTTGATCTCGAGACTGTCACTGAGGTGATTCGTCGCGAGAGACCGGATGCACTTCTTCCTACGCTGGGTGGCCAAACTGCTCTGAACCTCGCTGTAGAGCTTGATTCCGAGGGAGTTCTCGACCGCTATGGTGTCGAACTCATCGGAGCAAAAGTCTCCGCGATAAAGACCGCCGAAGCGCGCGACGCCTTCAAAGCGGCGATGCTAGAGATAGGCCTGGAGGTACCTCGTTCAGAAGTGGTCACTACAGCCGAGGATGCCGTATCGGTCGCCGAGTCTTTGGGTTACCCGGTTGTTCTTCGCCCCTCTTTCATCTTGGGCGGGGGAGGATCGGCGATCGTGCGCTCCCCAGAAGAACTGGAAGGAGCAGCAAGGGCTGCAATCCATCAAAGCCCAGCAGGCCAGGTATTGATCGAGGAGTCGGTACTCGGATGGAAAGAGTTCGAGCTCGAGGTGATGAGAGACCTCGCTGACAACGTGGTAATAGTGTGTTCAATCGAGAACTTCGACCCGATGGGAATCCACACAGGCGACTCCATCACGGTCGCTCCGGCTCAGACGCTCTCCGATGTCGAGTACCAGAGAATGCGCGATGCTGCAATGGCAGTGATTCGCCGTATCGGGGTAGAGACGGGCGGCTCGAACATTCAGTTCGCAGTAGACCCTAAAAGCGGACGGATGGTTGTCATCGAAATGAACCCCCGCGTGTCGCGTTCTTCCGCGCTGGCTTCCAAGGCGACTGGGTTTCCGATCGCGAAGATGGCAGCTCAGCTAGCAGTTGGGTGTACCCTGGACGAAATAGCCAACGACATCACCCAAAAGACCCCGGCCTCTTTTGAGCCTACGATTGACTACGTTGTGGTCAAAATCCCCAGGTGGGCCTTTGAAAAATTTCCAGGGGTGGACGACACCTTGGGTACTCAGATGATGTCGGTGGGGGAGGTGATGGCAATTGGTAGAACTTTTCCGCAAGCGCTACAGAAGGCTCTGCGCTCGCTCGAGATCGGTGCGGCGGGACTAGGTCTTGACACGATAGAAGACTCGCTCCGTTCCATCGATAGCCAGGCGCTTCTCGACTCGGTCGTGCGACCTACTCCAGATAGGGTATTCCGAATCGGGGAGCTTCTCTACAGGGGAGTCGAGGTTGGCGAAGTAAGCGCCCATACCGGCATAGATCCCTGGTTTTTGTACGAGATGAAAAACGTCATAGAGCTTCGGCGCGAAGCAGAAATGTGCGCCAATGAGGCAAGCCCCGGCGCGGATCCGCCTCTTTCTCTTTTGAGAAGACTAAAAAGGAGCGGTTTCTCAGACATCCAAATAGGACGCATATTTGGCCGAAGCGAGAGCTATGTGCGAGATTTGCGAGCTAAGAGCGGAATCTCAGCGACCTATAAAACCGTCGACACCTGTGCTGCTGAGTTCGAGGCTTCGACTCCCTATCACTACAGCACTTACGAGGATGAGACCGAGGTCTGCAAGAGCGACAAAAAGACCGTAGTGATTCTAGGAGCCGGTCCCAATCGGATAGGGCAGGGAATTGAGTTCGACTACTGCTGCGTCCATGCGGTCTTCGCCTTACAGAAAGCCGGGTATGAGACGGTGATGATCAACTGCAATCCCGAGACGGTCTCGACCGACTACGACACCGCCGACAAGCTGTACTTCGAACCGCTTACTTTGGAGGATGTTCTCTCCGTCATAGAGGCAGAGGATCCTTTGGGGGTAATACTTCAGCTGGGAGGACAGACTCCGCTCAAACTAGCTCAAGCACTCCAAGATGCGGGAGTCTCGGTCTTGGGCACTCCCCCAGATGCAATAGACGTTGCCGAGGATCGCCGGCTTTTTGGAGAGCTATGTTCAAAGCTGGGAATTCTGCAACCACCTAACGCTGCGGTCACGACCGTAGAAGAAGCAGTGGAGGCAGCGCGTAGCATCGGATATCCGGTCCTAGTAAGGCCCAGCTACGTACTGGGTGGGCGTGCAATGGAAATCGTCTACCGCGAAGACGACCTGGTTGCTTACGTTCGGGAGGCTGTCAAGGCTTCCCGGCGAATCGAGAACTCCGATGCAACGGAAGAGCGTCCGGTTTTAATCGACCGATTTCTTGAGGACGCAACAGAGGTTGACGTCGATGCGCTCTGTGACGGAGAAGAGGTCTTAGTGGCGGGGGTCATGGAGCACATTGAGGAAGCAGGTGTCCATTCGGGAGACTCGGCCTGTGTCCTTCCGCCTAAGACACTCTCACCCCTCATTTTGGACGTTATAGAAGAGCATGTCACAGAGCTGGCGCTCGCGCTGGGCGTGAAAGGCTTGATAAATGTGCAATTCGCAGTCAAAGACGGCGAAGTGTTTGTCTTGGAGGCCAATCCCCGGGCCAGTCGAACGGTACCTTTTGTATCGAAAGCCACCGGGGTTCCCCTTGCGGGTCTGGCCGCTTTGGTGATGGTAGGCAAGGGACTCGCTTCGTTGCGGAAGGAAGGACTTCTTAGCGATTCGGTCATTGGGCACGTCTCGGTCAAGGAGGCGGTTCTTCCATTCGGCCGCTTCTCCAGCTCCGATGCGCTTCTGGGTCCAGAGATGAAGTCAACCGGCGAGACAATGGGGATAGCACGCACTTTTGGGATGGCCTTCGCTAAAGCCGAAGCCGGGGCATTCAGCAAGCTTCCAACCCAGGGAGGCATCTTTATATCCGTCGCTGACCGTGACAAGGCGGCCATCGTTCCAGTAGCTCGCCGATTCGCGAAGTTGGGTTTCGAGATCTTCGCAACGGCTGGTACTGCCGGTACCCTAAAGAATTCGGGGATTCCTGCTGTAGAGGTATCGAAGCTGGGCGAAGGCGGGGTGACGGGACTACAGCTGATCGAAGAAGGAAAAGTCGGTTTAGTTATCAACACTCCCCAAGGAAGAGGGCCGCGGGCAGATGGGTACTACCTGCGTCGTGCCGCTCTGGAGCAACGTATTCCTTGTATCACGACGATTGCAGGGGCCGAGGCAGCTGTATCGGGGATTGCAGCAATGCGGAGATCAAGGGCCGAAGTTCGCTCACTCCAGGAGTACCACGCCTCCCGGACATAGTTCGGGATGCTTCAGGCGCGCATGTTCAGCCGGATAAGCCGCAAGAGAGCCCGGATTGCAAATCCCAAAGAAAAATGCGTAGATCTTTCTGTTGACCTAGGTCCCCTTAGGCTTCGCTCTCCCGTCATCACAGCCGCGGGCACTTTTGGGCTGGCCGACGAGTACTTGAGGGGAGTCGACGTCTCGCGAATTGGTGCATACACGACCAAGTCTTTGTCGCTCGATGCCTGGCCCGGAAATCCTCCTCCCCGCATACGGCGGGCTCCAGCAGGCATGATCAACTCGATTGGCCTCGAAAACCCAGGAGTCAACGAGTGGGTAGAAAAGCACCTAGCTCTTGTGGAGCGTTGGGACATCCCCATAATCGGCAGTGTGTGGGGGAGGAGTGTCTCCGAGTTCGCCGAAGCTGCTTCGCGGCTAGCTTGTCGGAATTCGGTTATCGCTATTGAGGTGAATCTGTCTTGCCCGAACTTGGAAAAACCTACCGAGATCTTTGCCCACGACTACAAGCTGTCAGCATCTGTCATCCAGGCGGTTTCGAAGTCCGTCCGATCGGCGGGAAAACCCGTGTTCGCAAAACTCAGCCCAAACCTGCCTAGTCTTGTCGAGATGGCCAAAGAACTCCTAGAGGCTGGTGCTACGGGGCTCACCCTAACCAATACGGTTTTGGCCACTGCTTTAGAGATTCATCACGCGGCTCTGGCGTTGGGCAACCCTAGAGGGGGCCTGTCTGGGCCCGCTATAAAGCCGATCGTACTTAGGCATGTGCTGGAGGTGGCGAGCGAGGTTCGGGGTGTTCCAATTATCGGTACTGGCGGGGTCTTCAATGGCTGTGATGCCGTCGAGATGCTAATGGCGGGTGCTAGTGCTGTGGGTGTGGGCACGGCGAGTTTTTACGACCCGAGAGCTCCTGCCAAAATTGCGGGAGAGATTGAGGCCTGGTGTCTTCGTAGCCGGATTTTTTCGGTAAGAGAACTTCAAGGGGTTGCAATACCTGGCGGTCTGCCCTAATCTGCGTCATCACGAACGGTTATAATGCCGCGCGCACATCGCACCCTTCCGATCAAAGCCAAAAGGAGGCACACATGCCGGAACAACAACAGCCGCCAGCCTTGACTGCTGAACAGCGCCAGGAAGCCTTGAAGAAGGCTGCCAAGGTGCGAAAAGAAAGGGCAGAGATAAAGGAAAAGTTGAAGAACGGTTCTACCACTCTCAAGGAGGTGCTCGACAAGGGCGAGAAGTCCGAAGTAATCGGAAAAATGAAGGTGCTATCTCTTCTTGAGTCTCTCCCCGGGGTAGGTAAAGTTCGAGCGCGCAAGATCATGCAAGAGCTCGAAATTAGCGAGACCCGTAGGGTCAAGGGGTTGGGAGCCCGCCAGCGGCAGGGCCTTCTCGAGCGGTTTAGCTGAGCGAGTGCGATTCGCCGGAACCAAGATATTTACAAAAGCGTTTGGTCCCTTGCAGGCAGCTTGTAGTTGGGCAGACTGTTCGTCATAGCAGGACCTTCGGGTGCAGGAAAAGGCAGCATCGTCCAGGCGCTGGCGGAGGAGGACCCACGCTTGTGGGTTGCCACCAGCGTGACCACTAGACCTCCTAGGCCAGGCGACGCTGATGGTGTGACCTACTTTTTCGTAGATGATGCTACCTTTGACGCCATGGCCCAAAAGGGCGCTCTTTTGGAGTGGGCGACCGTATATGGCTACAAGTACGGAACGCCGCGAGAGAAGGTGGAAGCCAAGCTAGCTGAAAGTCGTGACGTCATACTCGAGATTGATGTACAAGGTGCAATGCAAGTAAAGAAACGGATGCCCCAGGCAGTAACCATCTTTATAGAGCCCCCTAGCATAGACGAACTACGACGCAGGCTCGGGCGGCGCGGCACCGATGACGACGTAACGATCGAGAAGCGACTCGGTATTGCTAAAGAAGAGATTTCCAAAAAGGATCGCTTCGATTTTGTTGTAATGAACGACAATCTAGAAGCCGCTATTGCCGAAGTCAGGGCTATCATCGACCAGGCCAGGAGGAATCAGAGCGTATGACTAGGCCCCCTATCGAAGAACTGCTCGCCAAGACTGGGTCGAAGTTCATTCTCGTAATGCTGGCGGCGCAGCGAGCCCGCCAAATAAACGACTACTACCTCCAATTGGGAGAGGGAATCGGAAGATATGCTCCCCCACAGGTGCATACGACCTCCAGAAAACCTCTCACGATAGCGCTTGAGGAGATTGCCGCCGGCAAGATCACTTATGACGAGGAGTACTACAAGAAGGCCATCGACTCTCTCAAGCAGGGCGCAAGTCGCGTAAAGTAACTTCAGAAGGCCCTCTCTTGAAGAGGGCGAGCTTTAGAGAGGTGGCCTATCCATTTGATGAGTACGAATTCCAGCGTTCTATCGTCGAAGCATTTGGTCTTAGGCGTAACTGGGAGCATCTCGGCTTACAAATCTGTCTATCTCCTCCGAGAGTTGCTTCGACGCCGAGCAGAAGTGACTCCGGTCCTCACGGAGGACGCCAAGCGATTTGTGGGAATGCTTACCTTCGAGGCGCTCTCGGGTAAGCGGCTTGCGAAAGATTTGTGGAGCGGCGAGGAGCCTTTAGCGCACACGGTGTTGAGTAAATCGGCAGACGCTTTGCTTATCGCGCCTGCCACCGCGACGATACTTGCCAAAGCAGCTGCAGGCATAGCCGACGATCTGCTATCGGCAGTGATTCTTTCTACGTCGGCACCGGTCGTGATGATTCCAGCTATGCATACTGAGATGTGGGAAAACCATGCCACGCGCCACAACGTCGAGGTGCTGCGCTCGCGGGGCGTCACGGTGATGGAGCCCTCATGGGGCGAGTTAGCGGGATTCGATGAAGGACCTGGAAGGCTCCCAGAGATTGAAGACATTGTTTACTTGACCGAGCTCGTGGTCGAGCGTGCGAACAATGCAGCTTTTCCGTTTTCGACGACGCCTGACAAGGAGCTAGATGGAATCTTTGCCGTTGTCACGGCCGGCGGGACTAGGGAGCCCATCGATGCGGTTCGATACGTGGGCAATCGATCTTCCGGGAAAATGGGACATGCGCTTGCCCGAGAGGCCTGGTTGAGAGGCGCCAACGTAACGCTCGTCACCACCGTGCCTTTAGAAGCGGAGCGGCGGCGGTTGGACCAAGTGAAAGTGGAGACCGCTCACGAAATGCGCGATGCGGTCTTGGCCGCTGCGCCATCGGCGGATGTCGTAGTGATGGCCGCAGCTGTCGCTGATTTCAGGCCAAAAGAGCCGGTTGCTAATAAAATCAAAAAGGAAGTAGGACTCGACGCCGTAGCTTTTGAACCCAATCCAGACATCCTAGAAGAGCTAGCGCAGCTTCGAAAAAAGGGAGAGCTCGGAACGCGCCTGTTAGTGGGATTTGCGGCCGAAACGGGCGAATTAGACGAGAATGCCCGCATGAAGCTGGAGAGAAAGGACTTGGATGTTATAGTCGCCAACGATGTGTCTAGGAAGGGGTCCGGCTTCGGCTCTGAAACTAACGAGGCGACTATCATCACTAGAGACGGGCTTACGGAGAATCTTCCTTTGATGCCCAAAGCCGCTCTTGCCCGTATCATCTGGGACCGTCTCGCAGTCCGACTCCGCGATCTGTAATCTCTATGGGTGCAAAAGTGAGGTGAGTGTGGATAGGAATTTTCTGTTTACTTCAGAATCGGTTACCGAGGGCCACCCTGACAAAGTCGCCGACCAAGTCTCCGATGCCGTGTTGGATGCGGTCTTGGAGCAGGACGAGACCGGTAGGGTCGCCTGCGAGACGTTGATCACGACCGGCATGGTAATCGTGGCCGGCGAAATTTCTACTACTGCCCAGTTTGATCTTCAAAAGCTCGTGCGCCAGACAATCCGGGAGATTGGGTACACCAAAGCCGAGTATGGCTTCGATGCAGACGCTTGCGGTGTCATGGTGTGCTTGGACGAACAAAGTCCCGACATTGCAATAGGGGTAGACAAGGCTCTGGAGGTGCGATCCGAGGGCTCGTCTGACGCTCGAGACGAGCAAGGGGCGGGCGATCAGGGAATGATGTTCGGGTTTGCATGTGACGAAACCCCGGATCTCATGCCTATGCCTATCTGGCTAGCCCATCGGCTCGCCAAGCAGCTGGCGAAGGTGAGAAAGAGCGGACAATTGAAGTTCTTGAGACCGGATGGGAAGACCCAAGTCACCATCGAGTACGAAAATGGTCGACCGAAGCGACTGCACACGCTGCTGATCTCTGCCCAGCATGATCCAGACGTCACAACAGACGAACTAAAGGACGCGCTGTTCGAGTCTGTCGTGAGGCCAGTGGTAGCCGATCACATCGACTCTTCGGAAATGAAAGTGTTGGTAAACCCCACTGGGCGCTTTGAGATTGGAGGTCCCCACGCCGACACCGGACTAACGGGACGAAAGGTCATAGTAGACACCTATGGTGGGTATGCTAGACACGGCGGTGGTGCTTTCTCTGGAAAGGATCCCTCCAAGGTGGACCGGTCTGGAGCATATGCTGCGCGTTGGATAGCGAAAAACATCGTAGCTGCAGGACTGGCGCGAAGATGTGAGGTACAGATTGCCTATGCCATCGGGAAGTCGAGGCCGGTTTCTGTGATGCTAGAAACTTTTGGTACTTCAAAAATCGACGAGGAGAAGTTGCAATGGGCTATCTCGGATGTGTTTGACCTCAGGCCGCTCGCGATCATTGAGAGACTTCAGCTAAGAAGGCCTATCTATAGAAAAACCGCGGCATACGGACACTTTGGTCGCTCCGACTCAGAGTTCACATGGGAAGCAAGCGACGCGGCCCAAGAGCTAAAAGACCGCTTTCTTTAAACTGAGCTCGTGATGCCGCTTCGAATCTGAGGACGGGGTCCGGCAGCCCTCCAGTGCGGACCAGACCTTCTTCACTTCGGTGAGCGAGCAGTATTGGGAGATCCCTCGCGGGCCTCTCGCAACAGTGCTCCAAACCGCTGTGAGAGAGGGCTATCGCCGGTTTCTAGCGGATCCCCGCCCAGGGCCCGTTGCCAAGGTCGTGTTGGACCATCCCACAAGAGATGTTCACTACGACTACCTTGTCCCACCGAACCTTTCGCCTTCTGTTAGGGTCGGTTCTTTGGTGTGGGTTCCATCTCGCAATCGGCGCTCGAGGGGTTGGGTGGTCGGGTTTAGCGAAGAAATTGTCGCCGGATTAAAACAGATTCTGTCGTTGGGGGCTCCCTTCCCTTTGCTTTCGTTGTCCCAGGTGAGACTAGCGGCAGCAGCGGCCGAGTATTACTTGACCGATATTCGGAGGTTTCTGCGCCGAATGACACCGCCAACTTCGCTGCGCTCGGCGACTTCCAACACGGCACTGAACGGGAGGCCATTCCTTGAGGTGGCTGGAGGTGATCGTTCGGCCTACGAGCTGGATCGGGAGACGTCGGAGAAAAACGAGGCGGCCTCGTGGCTGAGAGATGCTCTCGTTACCCAGGGATACGAGATAGTCGATACGAATCCTGTACACGAAGAAGGGATGGATTGTGATGACTTGGAAGTGATTTTGGTGCGTCACCCTCCCGGGCATCCGCCTGTTTCCGTTTTCTCGGAGTTTTTCCAGAGACTAAGAGCGGGCGGCCAGTCGAGTTTGGTGGCGCTGGGTAGCGCCGTGACCGCTGATGCCAAGCAAATGCTGGCGGCATTAGGCAGCGACTACGTGTTCATAGATACCAAAGCTCCTACTAAGGTTCGGGCGGCCAACTGGTCCACAGCATCGAGCCCTGGCTGTGTCATAGCTGGAGACAGGGCTGTCGTTCTGCAGCGCGCGGCGCCTCTGGGGGCTGTTTGTGTCCTAAACGAAGCTTCCCCAAGCCACATTGAGGACCGCATCCCTTATTACAATGCGCGAACGGTGGCTCTCTTGCGAGCTCGGATCGAACGGTGTTCGACGATACTGGCCGCGCCATGGCCTTCTTACGATGCCCGGGCTTCTCGTACTCGGTACATACAGCCCGGGCGCGATGTCCGCAAAGCTTTGTTCCCCAAGGTTGTCGTGGTCGATCGCTCTAAAGAGGTGCCAGAGCCGGGCCACATAGCGCCCTTTTCTGCTCGACTCGTGCGAAATGTCGTAGGAAAAGGGGGCCGTGCAGTTTTGTTCGTGACGAAAAAGGGCGAGTATCGCTCCCAGCGATGCACGGACTGCTGGTTCACGATGGAGCGGGACTCATATACACGCTGTCCCCGGTGCGGCTCCGAGCGCCTACGGCTCGCAGGACCGGGAGTTGCAGCTATCGAGGACGAGGCGAGAAGACTTTTTCCGGGTTTTTCGGTAGGTCACGTTGTAAAGGACGGCTCGGGAACACCGGGTTCTGCCGCGGGTGCGTCCGCATCTATTGTTGTTGCCACAGAGGCGGCACTTTGGCGTTTAGACAGAGTCCAGCTAGTAGTAGTCGTGAGCTTCGAGTCGCTAGTAGGTTTAGTGAGCTTTGATGCGTGGCATAGGACCGCTCGGATCTTGTACGACTTGTGCGCACTACTAGTGCGGGGTCAGCGAAAAGACTATCGTAAGTACGACGATGAGGTACCGGGAGCAATAGCTATTCAGACTTATCACTCTGACCATCCGGTTCTTCAGGCGTTTGCCCAAGACGAAGAAAATCTTTTGCTAGACCGGGACCTGGTAGCGCGGAAAGCAGAGTGGTTACCGCCCTATTCGCGGGCAGTCCTTGTAGAAAGCCCGGATGAAACGGGAAAAGCTCTCATAGATGAGTTCGCTGAAAGACTCGCCTCTGTAGACCGCGCGAACTCACGTCTTGAAATAGCAGGTCCGCACGACGACGGTAAGCATCGTAGGGCACTCGTTCTTCACGACGGAAGTGTCTCTTTGTGGGAGCCCGTATCAGCCCTCAGAAAGGCAGCGGAGACCAAAGGGGCCAGAGTGCGAGTCGAGGTCGATCCCGACGCTTCATACCGCCAGCTTTGAGGAGCTATCCATGGCAATTCTTCCAATAAGAAAGTATGGAGATCCAGTGCTGCGGCGAGTTGCATCTCGGGTTTCGCCAGGCGAGATAGGCCCCGAGCTTCGCAAGCTCGCAGACGACATGCTCGAGACAATGTACGACGCCCCTGGGGTAGGTCTGGCGGGCCCACAAGTCGGCGTGGAGAAACAGATATTTGTTTTTGACATCGGATCTGGTCCCGGCGCTCTAATAAATCCCCGGATACTCAAGACGGAGGGAACCTGGGTCTATAACGAAGGATGCCTTTCGGTGCCGGGCCTGTGGTTCGAGATCGAGCGCCCTGGCTTTGTTGTCGCTACAGGTCTTGATTTGGACGGTAAGGAAATAACTGTTGAGGGCGACGAACTTCTCGGCCGGCTACTTCTTCACGAAACCGACCATTTAGAGGGCGTACTTCTCATCGACCGGCTTGACCGGGAGCGCCGAAAGGAGGCCCTAGCTGAGATCAGGCGAAGGCTTATGTAATGTCTGGTAGGGCGCGCGTTGTGTTCTTCGGTTCTCCAACCTGTGCTGTGCCGTCATTGAGAGCTCTCTGCGAGTGGGGCGCGGACATCGTCTATGTCGTTACCCAACCAGCTCGCGGAAGAAAGAGAGGTCGCAGAGACATTCCCACCCCTGTAGCTTGCGAGGCTGCATCTCGAGGGATTCGGGTACTTTCTCCGTCCAAAGTGAACCAAATTCTCCCCCAGATTCAGGAGTCTCGGTCAGATGCCGGCGTAATCGTCGCTTATGGCCAAATCATTCCCAAGGAAATGATCGAGATATTTCGCAACGGGATACTCAATTTGCATTTTTCTCTGCTACCCAGGTGGAGAGGGGCGGCACCGGTCCAGCGGGCGATACTAGCCGGAGATACGACAACAGGCGTCTGCACAATGTTGATTGACGAAGGCCTTGATACGGGGCCCGTGCTCGAGTGTGAGGCCACGCAGATAGAGCCACGAGAGCGTGCGGGTGAGTTGGAAGCAAGGCTTGCCGAAATTGGAGCACGCCTTGTCATTCGTTCACTCGAGGCAATCTTGGAAGGGACGGCTCGACCTAAGCCACAGCCAGCGGATGGCGTGACTTACGCGCCTCCCCTAAAACGGGAGGAGTGTCAGATTGACTGGAGCAAAAGTGCCTTCGATATCGAAAGGCTAGTTCGGGCCGCACACCCGAGCCCTTGCGCATTCACATACTTGAGGGGAAAGCTCATAAAAATCCACAGAGCTTTTGCGATTTCGGAAGCGTCACTGCCAGAGTGGGGGCGGCAACCTGGCAAATCTCCCGGAGACGTGGTGGTCGATGAAAACGGCCAGCTGAGGGTGGTTTGCGGGGACGGCATCCTCGTTCTAGAGGAGGTTCAGCCCGAGGGAAAAAGGGTAATGTTGGCGAGAGAGTTCCTTCGGGGCGTGCGCATGAGTAACACTATTCGACTGGGCACATCATGATCTGTCTGCGATGAAACCCAAGCTTGCCCCCTCGATACTTTCGGCTGATTTTTGGGCACTCGGGGATGCAATTGAGGCTGTCTCCGAACATGCCGACATGATTCATGTTGATGTCATGGACGGTTGTTTCGTACCTAACATCACCATGGGAAATGTCGTAATCGAGGCCATAAAGGCTCACAGCAATCTGTTCGTCGACTGTCATTTAATGGCGGTTAGGCCTGCCTCCCACTTCGATTCGCTTGCAGCCTCCGGAGCCGACTCGATCAGTTTTCACTATGAGGCGAGCGACGATCCGCGTAAAGACCTGAGCTCGCTGCGGAAGCTAGGTATTGGGGCATCCATTGCGATCAATCCATCCACATCTGAAGAGGTACTCATTACGTTGCTCGACTCGACCGACATGGTGGTAGTGATGTCTGTAAATCCGGGTTTCTCTGGTCAGAGGTTCATAGAGTCTGCCATCGATAAGATTAGGTGCATAAGACAGTGGCGGGAAGAAATGGGACTTGGTTTTGAGATCGAGGTGGACGGGGGGATAACAGCCGAGAACATTGAAAGAGCGGCAGAAGCGGGAGCCACGGTTTTTGTCTCCGCCAGCTCGATATTTGGGAGCAAGGATCCGGCGGGAGCTGCAGCAGAGCTGAAGCGGCTGGCATCTGTGGGGATGGCTCGGTGCCCCTTCGGAGCATCGTCGCCGCAAAAGGCGGTGGGTGCAGATAATCTATTGTGGGGAAAAGAGCAATGACACAGACGAGCGAGTCCACATCCAAGAAAACCATCGTCGTCGTGGACGATGACAGGGATATCCGGATGATACTGAGGGCCAACCTCGAGGACGAGGGTTACGAGGTTATAGAGGCCAGTGGAGGGCGACAAGCACTCGAACTGATTCGGGAGAGCGAACCTGATTTGGTCGTACTCGACATCATGATGCCGGAGGTCGACGGATACGATGTACTCCAGGAGTTGAGAAGCACGCCCGAGTATGCGGAACTCCCTGTAGTCCTTCTGACCGCTCGGCGTCAAGAGGCTGATGTGTGGGAGGGGTGGTCCGCTGGTGCCGACTACTACATAACAAAGCCCTTCAAAATGAACGAACTAGTGCAATTCATTCGTTACATCTTCGGCGAGGATTAGCTTGGACTAAAAAACCTCGGCTCGCGGTTCTCTTGTCCGACGATGATTCCATACCAGACTCTTCGCTGAGTTTCCTTGGTGTTTTAGATGGATCCCGAGCACGCCACCGTCGAGGCGTTCATGAAAGAAGCAGTCCGGCTGGCCACGCGCGGCCGGTGGACCGCGCATCCCAACCCCGCTGTGGGGGCGGTGGTTGTCAAGGACGGGCAGATAGTAGGCAGGGGATACCACAGGGGCCCCGGGACACCCCATGCGGAAGCGGAAGCATTGAAAGAGGCCGGGACCGAAGCGTACGGGGCCGACCTTTACGTAACTTTGGAGCCGTGTGTGCACACCGGCAGAACTCCACCTTGTACTGAAGCCATCCTCGCGTCGCGGGTGCACAGGGTATTTATCGGAATGATAGATCCCGACAAAAGAGTCTCCGGTAGGGGAGTGGAGCTTCTGAGGCAGAAAGGACTTAAAGTTGAAGTGGGGTTCGCTCAAAAAGAAGTAGAGGCAATCGACCCGGAGTACTTCCACCATAAGAAAACGGGCCGCCCCTTCGTCCGTTACAAAACAGCTGCGACTCTCGACGGCTTCGTCGCCGCAGCCGATGGCAGCTCTAAGTGGATCACCTCTGGCAAAGCGCGCGAGGACGCACACTTCTACCGGGCTCGAGCCGATGCTATAGCCGTTGGGTCAGGCACTGTGGTTGCCGATGATCCCGAGCTTACCTGCAGGCTCGATGGATTCGAGGGGCCGCAGCCAGTACGCGTAATCTTTGACACGTCGGGAAGACTATCGGGAAACGAGAAGCTGTTTTCAACTGCCGCTAGCTTTGAGGGGGGTGCGATCGCAATCTTCAGCGGCCCCGCTGGTGCGAAGAGCTTAAGCGCCAAGCTTCGCTCTGCCGGACACGAAGTCGAGGTGGTATCCGCAGGCGATCTAGGCTGTTGGCATATTTCAAATCTACCGCGCGTCGGAGTTGTAACGACAAAGCTGTCGGGCGGTGTGGTAGATGTAGGTTCGACCTTGCGTTTTTTGGGATCTGTACAGATCGTAGAGCTGCTCTTGGAAGGGGGACCTCGATTAGCGGCATCCTTTGTGGCAGGAGGATACATAGACGAAATGGTCTTGTACATAGGGGCCAAGTTGTTGGGTGGCGGTGGCATTCCGATCCTTGAAGGTGAGGTGGGGCAGTCGATAGACAGTGCCGAAATGTGGCAAGTTTGTGAAGTTTCCAGAATCGAAAGCGACGCAAAGATTGTGGCGAGGCCCATAGGCGATGATAGTGGACAGCACGACAGGGCGTAGTCTCTGTCAGGGAGTTCGTTTTAGAAGGTAGGGAATTTGGATACTACATGTTCACTGGGATAGTGGAGGCGGTTGGCACCGTCAAAGCTGTGCTTCGTTCCGACTGGGGATCCAAATTTCTAGTAGATATTTCTAACCTCAGTAGGCAGGTCCGCATAGGGGATTCCGTAGCCATAAACGGATGTTGTTTGACGGCTACAGGGGTGTCGGGTTCGAAAGCACACTTTGACGCTGTTAGGGAAACTTTGGAGAGGACAAACCTAGCACTTCTGACCGAGGGCGATCGCGTAAACCTGGAGGCTGCTATAGGAGCAGGAGAGCCTATGGGTGGTCACTTTGTCCAGGGCCACATTGACTGCACTGGGGTTGTAGAGTCGCTCGTAGATGAGGGGGAAGCTAGGCGAGTTCGCCTTAGCTATCCGGTCGAATTTGCGCCTTATGTCGCCCAAAAGGGATCTGTAGCCGCCGATGGGGTGAGCCTAACGGTCGCCGCCTGTGGCGATAACTTCCTCGAGGTGGTACTAGTTCCTCATACGATAAAAGTGACGACGCTTGGCGCGTGGGAGGTGGGATACCGGCCCAACATTGAGTTCGATGTTCTAGCCAAGTACGTCGAGAGAATGCTCGGCCTTTACACGGATAAGAAGCAGCCTTAGCGATGAAAGAGTTTTTCCCGGTCGAAGGGGCGATCGAGGCCATCCGGTACGGCCGGATGGTCATAGTTGTCGACGACGCAGACCGCGAAAACGAAGGCGATCTCGTTTGCGCAGCAGAGAAGGTCACGCCAGAGATCGTCAATTTCATGGTGACTCATGGACGGGGTTTGGTGTGTGTCCCAATGTTGGGCTCCCGCCTCGACGAGCTGGAAATACCACTTATGGTCACCGAAAACACAGATGCCAAAGAGACAGCGTTCTGCGTATCGGTAGATTACAAGCACAAGACGACTACCGGGATATCCGCTTACGATAGAGCAGTGACGATTAGGGCCCTTATCGATCCCGCATCCAAGCCCGAGGATTTCACTCGACCCGGCCATGTCTTTCCTCTGAGATACCAAGAGGGTGGAGTGCTCAAGAGGGCTGGACACACCGAGGCGGCTGTCGACCTGGCACGCCTGGCCGGATTGGCACCCGCCGGAGTCATATGCGAGGTTATGCGGGAAGACGGCGAGATGGCGAGAGTTCCGTTCCTTCTGGAAATGTCTTCCCGTTTTGACATTCCGATCATCACTATAGCGGACCTGATTCACTACCGGAGGCAGTCAGAGCGACTTATAAGGAGGGTGGCTGAGGCTCGCCTCCCCACTTGTTACGGGGAATTCCGGGCTATTGGGTACGAGTCATTGGTCGACGGCGGACAGCATTTGGCCTTGGTAAAGGGAGACGTTGCTGGGCGAGATGGAGTCTTGGTGAGGGTTCATTCTGAGTGCCTGACTGGCGATGTGTTCGGGTCGTTGAGGTGCGACTGTGGCCGCCAGCTGCAACTTGCGCTCAAGAAGATTTCCGAAGAGGGTGCGGGTGTGGTGCTTTATTTCAGGGGTCACGAGGGAAGGGGTATCGGTCTCCTGCACAAACTGCAGGCATACGAGCTCCAAGAGCGAGGGCACGACACCGTAGACGCCAACCTTCGTCTTGGCTTTCCAGCGGACGCACGCGACTACGGAATCGGCGCTCAGATCCTTGCGGACCTAGGCATAACGACAATGCGGCTGATGACAAACAATCCGACCAAGCGAGCAGGACTCGAGGGGTACGGTCTCAAGATCGTTGGGCGGGTTCCGCTTGAGACAGATCCGACGCGCGAGAACATAGCTTATCTCAGGGCCAAAAAAGAAAAGCTAGGCCACCTTTTGGACGGGCTTGAGGCATCAATGGAGCCCAACGGCCACAAATACAGCGGTTCGACTTCTTCGACAGGGCTGGCACCTTCGTCATCGAAGAAGGAATTAGAGGAAGCCGAGGCTGTAGAAAACCCTCCACGAGGAGAGTCCGGCCAATAAACCACATGCCGCCAGACAAATATGCTTCCAAGGGCCTCAAGAGAGCGGCTTATTTGTCGGAAACTGCGCGCAGGATGACCGCTGCTGACTGCGCGGGTATCCGTGTAGGAATAGTGGCGGCCAGATGGAACTTCCGAGTCACCGAGAAGCTGTTATATGGGGCTAGAGCCGCTCTAGCGAGCGTAGGTATTGACCTGAATGACCGGTCTAGATGCATCTTGGTATGGGTGCCTGGGGCATTCGAGATTCCGATAGCGGTTGCTAAGGTGATAGAGCTTGAGCGGGTTCATGCTGTCGTAGCTCTCGGATGCGTCGTAAGGGGAGATACTGACCACTACCACTACGTTGCCTCGGCTGCTTCCTATGGATTACAAGAGGTGTCTTTGAGAACAGGGGTGCCAGTGGCCTTCGGCGTTTTGACCACTTACGACATGGACCAGGCCTTGGCAAGAGCTGCTGACAGTGTCGAGTCCAATAAAGGCTTCGAGGCAGCTACGGCAGCGTTGGAGATGATCCTTACGTTGAGGGAACTCGGAGGGAGCGACTCTAAATCCATTTGGCGTCACCTAAGGTGCCACAGGACCTAAGCGCCTCCGCCACGTCGATGAGGAGGAGGCGGAACTGGAGACTCCGCGGATGCTTGTACAACCTCGTGAGACCCTTCGCCTTCTGCGCTTTGCAAGCCGTCACTTCGTCGATCGGATCGGCTTCGGCCGTCCTTTCTCGCTCTCCGAGGCCGCGACGCGGTACCGCTTTCAGGCCGCGAGCGGGAAGACTCATCGGTATCTAGCGAGTTCAACTGCTCTAGGAGATGGGGGGATGCGGCTGATATTTCGAGAGAAGGCATCCCTACTCCCGGCACATAGCTCTCGGCAACCGGGGCGTGCTCCACATCCGAAACTAATACGGGGCGGCCGACTCTCCCTCTTCCTGCTTCTTTCGCCTCGTAAAGACTAGTGTCCGCTGCCGCCATGACTGCGCTAGCTGTGGCGGCTCCTTTGCCCGGATAGCACCCGATTCCGATCGTGCAAGAGATGGGTATGTCCCCCCAACTTGTACGTACCGGTGTTTGCTTGAAGCACTCTAGGATTCGTGCTGCGACACGTTCAGCTACATCTGTTGTGGCAGCCTTGACTGCGGCGGCGAACTCGTCTCCGCCCATTCGTCCGACCAAATCACCTGTCCGAAGACAAGAGGCTATTCTCTCGGACGCGGCTCTCAGGACAGCATCTCCAGCCTGGTGTCCGTATGTGTCATTGATGTCCTTGAAATAGTCTAAGTCGATCTCTAGATAGCCGAGCCCCTGCCCCGCAGATCGGGCTTCCAAGAGCGCGTTTTCCAAAGCATCCTCGAAGTTGCGGCGGTTCATTACACGTGTAAGGTGGTCGAAGCTGGAAAGAAAGTTCATTTTGCGCATAGCGTCTTCCATGCGCTGGCGGGCTTCGCCTTCTGCAACGAGGAGTTTGAAGTTCATGTCGGCTACAGCCTGAACGAGGAAGCAAGTCCCTAAAAGTACAAGCATTTCAGCAATGAACTCTCGCCATTCTTTGGCGTTAGCAATCCCAAATCCCCGAGCCATCGCGCCTGCAACAACAAGCCCCAGTGTCACGGTAACCTGTGGTCCCGAAAGCGGGCGGAGAAGGATTCCTACAATAATTGTGTGAAACGCGGTAAACAGAACTGTCTGTTTGCCAAAGACCACGATCAACGCAAAGAAAAACGCCAAGGTAAAGTAGTGGATGTATGTGAGCGCGTAAAGGCGCGGAAGAGATATCACGCTGGATCTGGACGCTAGAAAAATAATGATCAAGCTTCCAACTAGCATGGAGCGGAGGACCCAAACCTTACTGGGATCCTGAATTGGCTGGAAGAGGTCGAGCAAGAAAGACGCAATGACCATCACTATCGAAATGCCGAGAGCCAGCTGGCTTCGGTAGCGCATGAGCTTTATGTGATCGGGGAATGCCTCTTCAGTGGGGAAGAGACGTTCTCCGAGAGTCAGCTCTTCAGCAGTTTCCCAGGGTCTTGTCATTGGCGGCTCGTGTCATGTGCATCGGTAGCGGCGCGCTAGCACTCATTCAAAAATGTTCTCTATCGAGGTATCGACGCGGTTCGTTTGGGGATCAAGCGCGAAATGGGACGCCGTTTACTTGATGGTTCGTTACCCAGTGGGCAGGCGTACTTATTCTATCGTCACTTTCGAGTGTATGTGCGGCAAACGCTACATGTACTCTTGGCAAGGCAGATGAGGAGGAGGAATTGCTGAAACTAGTATTGCCTAAGGGTTCTTTAGAAGATGCCACCATAAAGCTGTTTGACGAAGCCGACCTATCGATTCAGCGCCGCTCGGCCAGGGATTACAAGGCAGATATCGACGACGCTCGCATTGAGTCGGTTCGTTTTTTGCGCCCACAGGAAATTCCGCACTACGTAGCGGACGGGCTATTCGATGCCGGAATTACTGGCAGAGACTGGATCGAAGAGACCGGGGCCGACGTCGTTAGTGTCACCGAGCTGAGGTACTCGAAGTCCACATCGAGACCGGTCCTGCTCGTACTAGCGGTTGCCGAATCGTCGCCTTATAAGAAGCCCTCGGATCTTGCTCCTGGTATCAGGGTGTCGACTGAGTACCCGCGAATTACATCGCGATACTTCGAAAAGTTGGGAATCGAGGTGAAAATCCAGCTTTCTTACGGCGCTACGGAGGCCAAAGTACCTGACATCGTAGATGCGATCGTAGACAACACCGAGACCGGGGCGTCATTGCGCGCCGCCGGAGTGCGCATTATCGATACCCTGCTTGAGAGCTACCCCGAGCTGATCGTTAATGCTAGTGCCTGGCAAGATCTATCGAAGAGGAAAGCCTTGGAGGAAATTGCCGTACTGTTGAGGGGGGCGCTCGACGCCAGAGGGAGAGTGCTGATAAAGCTAAACGTCTCGTCTGAGAAGCTCAAAGACGTTGTCGAGGTGCTTCCGTCGATGAAGTCGCCCACTGTCTCGACTTTGCACGGTGGCACATACTTCGCTGTCGAGACCGTGGTGCCCAAGTCGGGGGTGAACGAGCTGATACCGTTACTAAAGGACCGAGGGGCAGAAGACATAGTCGAGATGCCTATATCAAAGATCGTATTGTGACCCCCAAGGTGTGCACTCAGAGGTTTTCACTGGAGGCAGCGCAACGCAGGTGTCGAGTGAAGTTCGTGGAACAGTTAAGTGGTACATAGAGGCCAAGGGATTCGGCTTCATCGTCGCTGATAATGGAGCAGAGTTTTTCGTGAGGCAGGAAAACATCGAAGTGGATGGATACAAAGGGCTCCGTAAGCGGGCTCGCGTAATTTTTGAAGTCGGCAAGGATGAGGATGGCAAGCTTGAGGCCACAAGAGTCCGGCCGGAACCGGGTTCATCCGAGTCCATGGATGATACAGCGAGATAGAAGCTCGAAGTGAGCGAATCCTGAGCGGTTTCTCTGCTGAGCAGTCAACCTACCCTTCTGTTACGGCGATGACTTGTTTATACTCGGTAAACCCGTTGTGGGCCTCTGGCCCTGGATACCCTGGCTCGTTGTGGTACGAGGGGTCTAGAGCGGCCGGGTAGCGTTTCGATCGCGTCGAAAGGAGTCAAGGAGATACGGGCTAAGCCAAGGGGGAAAGAGGGAGTCGGCCAGACTCGGAAGCATCGCGTCAACGACGAGATCACCGCACCTAAGGTGCGCCTCATTTCGGAGACCGGGGAGCAACTCGGTATAAAGACAATTCAGGAAGCGTTGGCAACCGCGGCGTCGCAAGAGCTTGATCTTGTAGAAGTAGCTCCTCAGGCCGATCCACCGGTGTGCCGGCTAATGGACTATGGCAAATGGCTGTACGAAGAGTCCCAGCGCATTAGGGAGGCACGCAAACACCAAACCCATATCGTCATAAAAGAAATGAAATTTCGCCCAAAGATTGATCAGCACGATTACGAGACCAAACTCAAACATATCGAACGGTTTTTGTCAGAAGGTGCAAAGGTGAAAGTGACAGTGATGTTTCGGGGACGGGAGCTTGCCCATCCAGACATTGGTCACAACTTGCTGGAAAAGATTGCCACCGACCTAAGCGACGCAGCATCGGTGGAGCATCAGCCTGAACTCGATGGCAGGAACATGGTTATGGTGCTGGCCCCTACCAAGAAGGAGCGAAAGACCAATGCCTAAAATGAAGACATCGCGTTCTGCAGCCAAACGTTTCCGCTTGACCGGAACGGGCAAGATCATGCGTCGTCGGGCATACCGCAGTCATCTTCTGAGGAAAATGTCTAGTCGGAGGAAGCGGAGGCTCCAGGGAGACCAAGAACTAGCTTCCCCCGACCGCAGGGCGGCTCGCAGGCTGTTGGGGGGCCGGACCTCCGGCTAGCGAGACTGTTCGCTAAATGTCTATTTTCTGCAATGTCTTTCATCTCTCTGGGTAAAGGTGAATAAGGAGAGCCATGAGAGTAAAGCGCGGAGTTCACGCTAGGAAAAAACACCGGCAAATTCTAGAGCGAGCTAAGGGATATCGAGGCGCGGCGTCGAGACGGTTTCGAGTCGCCAACGAAGCGGTTATGCACGCGGGTCAGTACGCCTATAGAGACCGGCGGGCCCGCAAGGGCGACATGAGAAGGCTTTGGATAGTGAGAATCAACGCGGCTGCAAGAAGCTCCGGTCTCAGTTACTCGAAGTTTATCCGAGGCCTCAAAAGCGCGGGATTAGACGTTGACCGCAAGATGCTGGCAGATATCGCCGTCGAGGATCCGGGCACCTTCGTTCGCCTGGTACAAGAGGCACGGCGCTCGCTGTCAAAAGAAGCGCCCTAATTCCCGCGGGGATAGCGGGGATGGCCGTGTCAACACCGCACGGAGACACTGCTTCATCTGGTGACAATTCATCTGCGAATAACACCAATGCAGAGCGGATTCCCTCTGTGGCACAGTTCGTTTCTCAGGCGAGCCACGATCTGAAGACCCCTCTAGCCGCGATTAGTGGATATGCCGTGACTCTGGAGCGCCGGGGTGATTCTCTCGAGCAGTCTTTGAGGTACGAGATGCTCTACCACATTAGGGGGGCGGCGGCCAGGATGCAATCAGCAGTGGACCAACTCGTAGACTACGCCCGTTTGGAGCTGGGAGCCATTGAATGGGAGCCTGTACTTGTAGACGTGTCCGAGGTAGTGAGAGAAATTGTCCGCAGGGTCAGAGAAGGCTTCAAAGATTCCGATATTGAGATTGAGGTCGAAAAGACCGGGCTATCGGTGGCCAAGGCTGACCCAGGGAGGCTATCGAAGGCATTGGAGGCGCTCGTCGAAAACGCCCTCCGGCACGGGAGCGGTAAGGCCCGTGTGTCTCTTCGAGTCACTGCTCAGTTCGTGAGTGTGCGGGTTGAAGACGGCGGTGAGGGGATCCCAGATGGTCTCAAGAGCCTCATTTTCTCAGCGGACTTGGAGGGTCGCCCCCGATCTGGTCAGCCTCGGGGGCTCGGAATCGCACTGCACAATGCACGAAGAATTATGCGGCTTCAAGGCGGAGACATTCGTCTTGTTACCCCTCGGTCGACTGGAGATTATCCAGGGGCAGTGTTCGAACTTCTAGTCCCTCGGGCAACACAGCTCGTTCGTGAGGATATTGAAGATGCCTGAATCAACAGTAGATCCAAAGCTGGACTTGCACCGCCTCGAGGAAATCGTTGCAGATGCGATCTCTGCGGTGGAGGCAGCGCCAGACCTGGAAACTCTCGAGCGGCTCGACTCGATGTTCTTGGGAAAAAGCTCTGCTTTGGCTGACGCCAACAGGAAGCTTCGGTATGTGGCTCCGGAAAAGCGGCCCGAGGCTGGAAGGCGCATCGCGGAGCTTCGTCGCACCTTAGAAGAGGCGGTTTTGAAAAAGCGTCGGGATCTCGAGAGCGAGCGGATCCTAGCGAGACTCGCCGGGGAACGTATTGATGTCACGCTGCCGTCTCCGGCTCCGAGGCCAGGACGCCTCCACGTTCTAGACAAGGTCACCGAGGAGATCGTCGACATCTTCGTAGGCATGGGCTACTCCGTTGCCGAAGGACGCGAGGTAGAAACGGACTACTACAATTTCGAGGCTTTGAACACTCCTAAGTGGCATCCGGCGCGTTCCATGCACGACACCTTGTATCTCGATACAGGGAGGGGAGAGGAAGTGCTGCTTCGGACGCACACTTCTCCGGTCCAGGTTCATGTTATGGAGGCTAGGCGGCCGCCGCTCTTCATGATTTCGCCGGGGCGAGTGTTTCGACGGGACACACTAGACCCGACTCATTCCCCAGTATTCCATCAAGTGGAAGGCCTTGCCGTAGATCGCGAAATCACACTCGGGGATTTAGCTGGTACTTTGGAGCACTTCGTAAAAGAGTTCTTCGGGGAGGGCGAGCGCATACGCATGCTTCCATCGTACTTTCCTTTCACTGAACCATCGGTAGAGGTTGCAATGTCGTGCTTTGCCTGCTCCGGCTCGGGTTGCTCGATTTGTGGGCGCAGCGGATGGATAGAGGTGCTAGGGGCCGGAATGGTCGACCCCAAAGTATTCGAGGCTGTCGGATACGATGCTGAAGAGTGGCAGGGTTTCGCTTTTGGCATGGGTGTAGAGCGTTTGGCAATGCTGCGCTACGGCATTCCCGACATCAGACTTTTCTACGAGAACGACTTGCGGTTCCTTTCCCAGTTTTGAGCAATCGGAGGTTGGAGCGTGCGCCTACCGTTGCGGTGGCTTCGGGACTATCTACCAATCGATGAGTCTCCTTCCGAGATTGCCTCTCGATTGGACTCGGCCGGTTTCGAGGTCGAGTCCGTGAGTACCTTCGGAGAAGGATGCAGAGGCCTGGTCGTAGCACGTGTCGAAGGATGGGAGCCGCATCCAAATGCCGACAGGCTGAGGCTGTGCAAGATCCTGTACGGTACCGGGGATGCAGTCGATGTCGTGTGCGGGGCGTCCAACTTCGATGTTGGGGACTACGTAGCTTTTGCCCCTCCCGGCTCCGAGATAGCCAGGGGTGTTCGAGTCGAGGCAAGGACGGTACGAGGCATCCAGTCTTACGGGATGATTTGCTCGGAAAGCGAGCTCGGAGTCGGGAGCGACTCGGAAGGAATATTGGTCATTGCTGACAGGTCTTCAGGACCGGACCTTGGGCTAGAGGTGGGAACTCCGCTAGAGGAAGTCTTGGGGCTTGGTGACAGCGTAATAGAGGTCGACATCACTCCGAATCGCCCGGACGCCATGTCGGTGCTGGGGCTCGCCCGCGAGCTGAGTGCCTCCTCTGGCATGGAGTTCGTTTTGCCCGACATCAAGCTCAACGAAAGTGATCGCCCAGCTCGAGACAAGGTCTCTGTGGTAATCGAGGAGGAGTCCCGATGCCCTCGCTACATCGCCCGATACATCTTTGATGTTCGGGTTGGTCCATCACCTCTGTGGATGGCTCTTAGGCTGCGGGAAGCAGGTGCTAGGCCGATTAACAACGTCGTCGACGTCACTAACTTTGTCTTGTTCGAGGTCGGCCATCCCCTCCACGCGTTTGACTACTCCACAGTATCTCAAGGGCGCATCGTGGTCAGGCTTGCCAGAGCAGGCGAGCGGATAGCAACTCTTGACGGCGACGAACACTCTTTAGACTCGGACGATCTCGTGATTGCTGATAGTGAGCGGCCGTTGGCGATCGCCGGCGTAGTAGGCGGGGAGGGAAGCGGGATCTCGGCTTCGACTACGGAAGTCTTGCTGGAGTCTGCGTACTTTGAGCCTGCTGGCATTCTTCGAACCGCGAAGCGCCATGGGATCAGGACCGAGTCGAGCGCAAGATTCGAGAGAGGCTGCGATCCCGAGGGCGCCGAGTGGGCTTCTAAGAGAGCGGCATGTTTGATTCAGCAAGTCTGCGAAGCAACGGTGGCTAGGGGCGCCGTGGATGTATATCCTCGTCCGATAAATCCAGCACGTGTGCAACTACGAGCGCAGAAAACAAACCGGTTACTCGGAACAGAGATCCCAATCGAGCGTCAGGCGGAACTTTTGTCTTCCATAGGCTTACGCATAATCGGGCGTTCCGAGACTGCCCTCGATGTCGAGGTTCCCACGTTCAGAAGGGATATTTTTCGAGAAGTCGATCTTATTGAGGAAGTTGGACGACTGTATGGATACGACAACGTAAAAAAGACACTTCCCGCTTCCGGAGCAAGGATAGGAAGGCTCGATCGGACTCAGCGCATAAGGCGCCGAATCTCACAGCTAGTGATCGGATGCGGTTTTACGGCGGTCAAAAACTTCTCGATGCTTTCTTTGGATAAGCTTCCGGTCGCGATGCGCTCGGCTACGACGAGTCTGGCAAATCCACTTCGAGTCGAGGAGAGCACTCTAAGACCGACATTGATTCCTGGGCTCATGGAGTCAGCAGCACGGAACCTCGCACGCCGCCGCCAAGACCTACGTCTTTTCGAAATTGGTACGGTCTTTGGTCCACCTGACGACGACGGCCTCCCGTCGGAACACCTCTCCTTGGGGGGAATCGTCGTGCTGCCCGATACCCGCCTCACCGGCGCTAGAAACGGTATTACCGATACGGTAGAGGCCCCTGAGTTTTTTGGTGCAAAGGCAGTACTTGATGCGGTGTTCGAGGCGGGGCGAGTAGACGGTGTGGAGTTCGTTCCCGATACCTTAGATGGTTTTCATCCAGGGCGCTGCGCGGGCGTCCTCACCGATGGGGAGCGTATAGGTTTTGTGGCCGAAGTACTCCCGGAGTTTGCAACGGCATATCGGATAGAGGCTTCGACTGCGGTCTTCGAGGTCGATCTGGATAGGATCTGTGATCTTTTCTCGGAGACCGTTCCCTACAAGCAGTTTTCTCGTTTCCCTCCTGTCTACTTCGATCTCGCTTTTGTAGTCGCAAACGACACTCCGGCAGCTGTCGTTGCGGAAGCTGTAATCGAGGGCGGGGGGCAGCTTGTAGAGCGTGCTGAAATACTCGATTTGTACCGTAGTCCGAAGCTTGGAGAAGGTAAAAAAAGCGTCACGGTTACGGTTACCCTCTCGGCTCTGGATCGAACACTAACCGACGAAGAAGCGGGCGAAGTAAGAGAAGCGATCATACAGCACGTAGGCGAGCGACTTGGTGCTGAGCTTAGGAGCTCCTAATTTCCATCTCCTTCGTTCCTTAGGCGGAAGCGCCATTTTTGGAATGGTCTTTAAAGCACTAGCGGGTCTTTGAAATTTGGCCGTCTCGTATGTTTGCACGCAGTAACGTATAGTGTATAATCTATATGCGCTATACGTAAGTACTGCGAGCCCGATTGGATCGCTTGCATCGCTTACATCCAGTCGGGGCGCTTAGATCTAGATCGAAAAAAGGCAGGAAAGCAAAGGTGGCTTATAAGGCGGGTATCGCAGGAGTATCGGGATACGCGGGGGGCGAAATTTTGAGGCTGTTAGCTTGCCACCCGTATCTAGAAATTGCATGGGTTGGGGGTGAGGCCTCGACTGGAACCACCTTGGCAGAACTTCATCCTTGGTTGCATGAAAGTCTTGATGATCGAGGGCTTCCTAGGATGAAAGTCCAGGGAGTGAGCGAATCCTTGGACTTGTCCGGCCTTGACCTGCTCTTTACTTGCCTCCCTGCGGGAGAGTCGTCCCGGTACTTGGCCAAATTGGGTGCGAAAACACCCGATCGAATAGTCGATGTGGGTCCGGACTTCAGGCTGCCCGAGGAAACACACCTTGTGTGGTATGGCTTTTCGCGTCCCGAAGAAGCAGGTACTGGCGAGTGGGTTTACGGATTTACGGAGGCTTACCGCTCTGTAATTTCGGCTGCAAAGCGAGTTGCTAATCCGGGGTGCTATGCGTACGCCGCGCTGCTGGCTTTGTATCCCTTGGCAAAAGAAAAAGTCATTAGGGGAGAGATCTTCATTGATGGGAAATCTGGGTTATCTGGGGCAGGACGAGGAGCCGAAAAACGACTATTGCTTTCGGAGGCAACGGAAAACACGGTCGCCTACGCGGTGGAAGGTCACAGGCACCAGCCCGAGATCGAGATGGTTTTGGAGGATTTGTGTGGCGCGACGATGGTGGTATTCGTCCCACACTTGGTCCCGATGGCACGAGGACTGATGGTGACAGCGTACGTTCCGCTTTCTCCCGATATTGGAGCCGAGACGGTATCAGCGATTTACTCGGAAATCTACGCCGGTGAGCCATTTGTAGCTATGACTTCAGCTCCTCCCAACACCAAGGCAGTGCGGGGATCAAACATGGCTGCAATTCACGTTGCAGTGCGGCAGAGGGGAAATGAAGGTTTCAAGGTTGCGGTAGCAACGGTGGCCATCGACAACTTGGGCAAGGGTGCAGCCGGATCGGCAATTCACAACGCCAACGTCATGCTCGGACTCGATGAAACAGCAGGCCTTTCTTCTTGGGGCTTGTGGCCGTAAAAGGTCAGTGCGGAGGTGAGGTGAGGCTGAGGAGTGAGCGTGGTTCCTGAGGAAGTCTTCGAATTGGGATTCGAACTGGAATCTTTTGGAGGGAGGCTCCTAGACGGGGGGACTATCACTTCTGTTACAGGAATAGAAGCAGGAGTCGGAGCGGCGGGAATGCGTCGTAGTAAAGCGCCCGATGTGGCGCTTATTGCAGTAGAAGGTACGGGGAAAAGAGCTTGTGGAACAGGTGTCTTCACCGCGAACAAAGCAAAAGCAGCTCCTGTGTTGGTGTCTATGGGGGTGGTCGAGAGTGGGTCTTCAATTGAAGGGATTGTTGCTAACGCAGGGTGTGCCAACGCTTTGACGGGGGAAAAAGGTCTCGAGGATGCCAAGGCAATGCAGCGAGCTGCAGCCCACGTCATTGGTGCCAATGAAGACTGCGTTCTTGTTGCTTCTACGGGAATAATCGGGACTTTCCTCCCTATAGAAGCTGTGACTTCGGCGATAAATGCGATTGCTATGTCTTCATCTGAAGACGCCGGGCACCAGGCTGCCCGAGCAATCATGACGACCGATAGATTTCCAAAGGAATGCGCAGTCGGGGTGGAGTCAATAGACGGCACCGTGACTGTCGGGGCGATCGCAAAAGGCGCTGCCATGCTCGAGCCCGCAATGGCTACCATGCTGGCCTTTGTTGCTACCGACGCTTTTGTCGATCCCAACACGCTTCGACGTCTTTTGAGAAACTCGGTTTCGAAGACCTTCAACAAGATGAGCGTTGATGCCTGCATGTCCACGAACGACTGCGTTCTTGCGGTGGCTACCGGAGAAGGTCCTAGTGTCAAATTCGGCGATGCTGTGACATCTGCCGTTGGGAATGTCTTACAGAAGGGTCTTGACTTTGTGTGCGCCTATCTCGCGCTCGAAATGGCTCGGGACGGAGAGGGTTCCAACAGACTAGCAGTGCTGCGGATAAGAGGTGCTGCATCTCAAAGCGACGCCGAGCGAGTGGCGCGTGCGATCGCCTCTTCGACTCTGGTGCGTTGTTCGTTGTATGGAGGAGATCCTTACTGGGGCAGGATCGTTGCTGAGGCCGGAAGCGTCGCTCGGTATTTCGATTCTCGGGCTGTCTCGGTTTGGTACGGCCCCTTCGAGGTGTGTCGGAATGGCGTGGCCACTTCGGAATGGCATTCGAACGATCTCTCTTCTTACATGTCCTCTTCGGAAGTGGAAATCGTTTGCGACTTGGGCATGGGACCTTTTGGAACCGTAAGAGTTATTGCCGCCCTGGGTCCAGGCTACGTTGAAGAAAACATGGCTACTTCTTGAGCAATGAATCCAGGGAGAGATGTCGCATCCACCCAGTACAAGGCCTCGGTGCTCATCGAGGCCCTCGCATATATCAAGGCTTATTCGAACAAGACAGTCGTGATCAAGTTGGGCGGAGCGGCGATGACGACGCCGAGTCTAGCGGAGGCATTCGCTGAGGACATGGCGCTCATGCGTCTGGTCGGTATTCGTCCCGTGGTAGTACATGGAGGCGGCCGCCAGATCTCGGAAATGATGACCAAGCTAGGGATGCAGCCCCGTTTTGTCGGAGGATTGCGGGTCAGCGACGAACAGACGGTAGAGGTGGCCCGAATGGTTCTACTCGGCCACATAAACAGGCGCATCGTCGGACTTATCAATCGCCACGGCGACTTGGCAATGGGCCTTTCGGGAGAAGATGGAAACCTGTTTGTCACTCGTAGACGACTCGGTCCGGGTGGCGAGGATTTAGGGTTGGTGGGAGAGGTCGAAGAAGTACGCCCCGGTGTCGTCTTGAAACTTTTAGACGATGGCCTCATCCCTGTGATCGCTCCGTTGGGAGTCTCGCCTGATGGAGAGGTCCACAACATCAACGCCGATACGGCTGCTGGAGCCATCGCCATTGCTCTGGGCGCGGAAAAGCTGGTCTATCTAACCGATGTCCGCGGATTGTACGAAGATTTAGGGGACGAAGAATCTTTGCTTTCTGAGGTCAGCTTGGAAGAGCTCGAAAGAATGCTGCAAAAGGGAAAGCTTTCCGAGGGGATGCTTCCCAAGATTTCGTCGTGCTTGACGGCACTAAAGGGTGGGGTGCCTCGGGCTCACATCCTAGATGGCAGGGTAGAGCACGCTGTCCTGCTGGAGGTCTTCACACCGGAGGGAATCGGGACAATGGCCCGTGCTCCGGGATCTCCGACCGAGAAGGAATTTCGATCCCGTGGAAGATTATAGTTCCGGGCTTTCTAAAGCTATAGGCGAGCCAGCAGCTTCAGGGGCTCGCGCGATGGATGTTGCCGAAGCCGCAGCGATCGAGGGTCGCTGCATCATGCCTACTTATTCACGCTTCCCCGTGGTTTTTGTCCGAGGGACGGGATGCAGACTGATCGATTCGGAGGAGCGATCCTACCTTGATTTCGTAGCAGGAATTGCGACAACTAGCCTAGGGCATGCTCATCCGGAGCTTGCAGAGGCGGTCGCTGAGCAAGCTGCTCTGCTGGTTCACACTTCTAACCTTTATTACACGGTTCCCCAACTTCGTCTCGCCGAAGAACTGAGGCGTCTAAACGGGTGGGGAAGGGTGTTCTATGCATCATCGGGAGCAGAAGCGATCGAGTGCGCTATCAAGCTCGTCCGAAAGTACTGGCATTTGCGCGATCCAGCGCGTCGAAAAATTGTTGCTTTCGAAAACTCTTTTCATGGGCGGACGATGGGAGCTTTGTCCATAACGGGCCAGCCCTCCAAGAGGATCCCCTTTGAGCCTTTGGTGGGATCGATTGAGTACGTAGATCCGCGCTCGCCCGAGCACATTTGCGAGGTGATTAAAGATGCGGGCGCTCTTTTTCTAGAGGTAATACAGGGAGAAGGCGGGATTCACCCACTCGGCGTCGACGCGGTTAGAGCGATAAACGAGGCGAGGGAAGTTTCAGGCGCATTGGTGGTTGTCGACGAGGTTCAGACAGGACTTTGCCGGACAGGGAAGTGGTTGGCTTTTCATCACGAGAGGTGGCAAGTGCTTAGACCTGATATCTTCACGCTCGGCAAGGCGCTCGGCAATGGCTTTCCCATCTCCGCATGTGTGGCCCGTGAAGAGGTCGCGTCGGCCTTCGCTCCTGGTGAGCACGGCACGACGCTGGGCGGCGGTCCCGTAGTCTCGGCAGTAGCGTGCAAGGTACTCGAGATCATGCGGCGTTTGTCTCTCGATGATCGGGCGGCGCGATATGGAAAACTTCTCGCGGCTGCAGTAGCGTCGCTGCCGGGTATACGAGAAGTGAGGGGAGAAGGTCTTCTGCTAGGGGCGGACACAGAGGTGCCCGCAAAGTCCGTCGCTGAGGCAGCTTTGCAACGGGGCCTGTTGATCAACGCTGTGGGCGAGTACACCATCAGGCTCTGTCCACCGCTAGTAATCACAGAGGATGATATCGAGGAGGGAGTCGAGAAACTAAAAGATGCCCTCGAGACATCGCTTCAGCCTTGTGACCGGAAGAAACTGTTGTGATATCTCCTATTCCCTCCCTAAGAGGCCGAGACATTCTTGATGTAGACGACCTTGGGCGAGAAGAGCTATTAGCCGTGGTCGACTTGGCACTCCAAGCAAAGTCCGATCCTTCTCGTCTGCAGGGAGGGCTTGAGGGACGATGTATTGCGCTGCTATTCGAGAAGCCTTCCACGCGCACTCGGGTCAGCTTGCAAGCGGGAATTTTCAAATTGGGAGGATCCTCTATCCCTCTCTCCTCTGGAGAGCTTCAGTTGTCCAGAGGGGAAACGCTACAAGACACAGGACGTGTTCTCGACCGCTATGTAGATGCTCTCGCTGCCCGTGTGTTTGCTCACCGTACTTTGGTAAGCCTAGCTTCTTCCATGGTAGCGCCGGTGCTTAACGCTCTTTCTGATGTCGCACACCCTATGCAGGCTTTTGCGGATCTAATGACTCTCAAAGAGGTGGGGGCCAGCTCTGTGGCGTATGTGGGCGACGCCAACAACGTGGCGAGGTCGCTAATGCTGGCTTCGTGTATGGCAGGTTTGGACTCGAGGATTGCCACGCCGCCGGAGCGTTCGCTCGACCCATCTTATGCTCATCGCTGCAGGGAATTAGCCGAATCTTTCGGGGGAAGGTTTTTGATCACACACGATCCGATGCAGGCTGTACGAGGCGCCGAAGCTGTCTATACCGACGTGTGGGTTTCTATGGGCGAGGAAGATGAAGAGCGCTCTCTGGTGGAGATGTTGCGCCCGTACGCTCTAACCAAAGAGCTGCTTTCGCACGCAGCTGATGGAGCGGTAGTAATGCACTGTTTGCCTATGCACAGGGGCGAGGAGATAGCGGCCGAAGTTGCAGACTCGGACCGATCGATAGTTTTCGAACAAGCGGAAAACAGGATGCACGCTCAGAACGCTCTGTTGTGTGCCGTCTTGGGAGAGTGATCGTTAATGCCCAAGAAAAAAAAGACCTCGCGATCTATCACAAGGACGGCCGGACCGCGTTCAAGTCGGAAAGAGCTTCGCCACAAACTGATTGAGGGGTTGCTCTCGGAAGGAGGAGCCAAGACACAGGCAGAACTAGTGGCAGCTTTGGCCAAACGTGGGATGGCAGTGACTCAGGCGACGGTCAGCCGCGATCTGAGGGAGATCGGAGCTCGCAAGGTCAGAAATTCCTCCGGAGAAGGGGCATACGTGCTTGGTCCTGAGGAAGTACGCGACTCTTACTTGCAGCCAGGACGGGATGCACTCATGCGCAAGGCCTTGGCTGGCTCGGTCTCCGCTGTAGTTGCATCCGGTGACATAGTCTTGCTCAAGACACTGCCGGGCCACGCTCCTTATGTTGCATCGCTCGTGGACGGTGCATTTATCAGTCGGGTGCTGGGCACTGTCGCAGGAGACGACACGATCATTGTGGTGTGCGAAGAGGGTTTTGGCAGTTTGGTAAAAGAAGTCCTCGCCGATCTGACCGGCGCTCATGGGAGGTGATAAGACGTGGCTGAAACAGTAGTTTTGGCCTTTTCGGGTGGGCTAGACACTTCGGTCATAGCGCACCGCCTAGCGTACGAGCAAGGCTACGATGTAATCGCCGTTCTGGCCGATGTTGGACAGAAAGAGGACTTGACGCAAGCGGCGAAAAGGGCTGAGGCGGCCTCGGTACACGAGTTGGTGGTCTCCAATCTCCAGGAGGAATTTGCCGAGGATTATCTGGTTCCCGCAGTAGCTGCCAATGCCCTATATGAAAGTCGATATCCCCTGATTTCTTCTTTGTCTCGCCCGTGCATAGCATCCGAGCTCGTTAGAGTTGCCCGTTCTTATGGGGCGACAAAGATTGCCCACGGTTGTACCGGTAAAGGAAACGACCAGCTCCGTTTCGAGGTGTCTATTTCCGCTCTGTACCCCTCCTGCGAGATTTTGGCGCCTGCCCGCGACTTCCCGGTGAGTCGCGAGCAGGCAGTGGCGTACGCTCAAAAACATGGAATCCCGGTGACTGCCACCAAGGAGTCCCCATACTCGGTAGACGAGAACCTGTGGGGCAGGACGGTAGAGTGCGGTCCTTTGGAAGATCCATGGGCTGCGCCCCCAGAGGACGCCTTCTCTATTACAGCGGACCCTGAACATGTTGTGCTAGCTCCTTGTGATGTAGTCGTCGGCTTCGAAGAAGGGCGACCGGTGGCTATCGATGGAAAAAAACGCTCCCTGGTAGAGCTGATAGAGCTCATCGGTGATGTAGGCGGAAGGTACGGTTTTGGGCGGGTAGACATGATCGAGAACAGACGCGTCGGGATAAAGAGCAGGGAGGTTTACGAAGCGCCTGCCGCACTTGCTCTAATCGAGGCTCATCGCGACCTGGAGTCGCTCACACTCGAGAGAGATCTCGCCCACGAAAAAGCCCTTCTAGAGCCAGTGTGGAGCCAGCTCGTCTACGATGGGATGTGGCACTCTCCGCTCCGTCAGTCTCTGCAAGCCTTCTTCAACGAGACACAGAAACGGGTCGAGGGGGAGGTGCGTCTGCGATACAGTGCCGGAAGGTGTCAACCTACAGGTAGAAGATCGCGGTTCGCCTTGTACATAGAGGACCTTGCGACTTACGACGAAAGAGATCGCTTTGACCACGCCGATGCGGCTGGCTACGTGCGAGTTTTCTCGCTTCCAGTGAGGACGTGGGCGGAGAGGTCCATTGTCGATGAGTGAGGTCCCCGAAGCAGAAACAGCGCGTTGGATGGTCTGGGGCGAGCGATTCAGTCTTCCACCAGATCGGACACTCCTCGAGTACTCCTCGTCCATCGCCACGGACAAAAGGCTTTGGAAGTACGACATCGAGTGCTCTAGAGCTCATATTCAAGCTCAGGTGGCCTCCGGAGTACTCTCCGCTAACGACGCCGAAAGACTGAAAAATGGGCTTTCTGCTGTGGAGGCAGAGCTTGCCACGGGCCGATTTCGACTTTCCGAGTCTGACGAAGATATACACGTCGCTATTGAGCGAAGGCTGGGCGAGCTTACGGGGGAGGTGGCAGGGCGTCTTCATGCGGGGCGAAGCCGCAACGATCAAGTAGTGACTGATTTCAGGCTATGGGTCAAGGACGCGTGTAAGGAAGCTGCCTTCGCCATTGTCGAACTAGCGAGAGCTCTTGAGAGCAAAGCAGTTACGGCCGGAGATGCTCTAGTCTGCGAGTACACCCACCTTCAAAGGGCGCAGCCGATACCGCTCGCCCACCATCTTTTAGCTCATGTCTGGCCGCTACTGCGTGACTGCGAGCGCCTCAGGGCAGCTTTCCGAAGCGCGGACACTAGCCCGCTCGGAGCTGCAGCGGGAGCAGGAAGCTCACTGATATCAGATACATCTGTGGCAGCCAGAGAGTTGGGTTTTGGATCCGTTTTTGAAAATAGCGTAGATGCCGTCTCCGACAGAGATTTTGCTGCGGACTTCTTGTACGCGTTGGCCATAGCGCACGTGCATATGAGTCGCCTCGCCGAGGAGCTGGTCATATGGTCATCAGAGGAATTTGGCTTTGTCGAGTTATCAGATTCCTGGGCGACCGGATCGTCTATCATGCCGCAGAAGAAGAACCCCGATGTGGCTGAGCTTGCTAGGGGCCGCACGTCTGCATCGATTGCTTGTCTGTTGCAACTTCTGGTCGTAACAAAAGGGCTCCCTCTTGCCTACAACCGGGATCTCCAAGAAGACAAGGAAGCGGCTTTCAAGTCCTTCGACACAGTGGTTGGAACAGCGAAGGCTCTAGCAGGAGCCGTTTCTAGTGCTCGCTTTGACACAGACCGAATGAGAGATAGCGTAGAGGGTTCGTTTGCTCTGGCTACAGAAATCGTGGAAGAGCTGGTACGTAGAGGGGTTCCTTTCAGAGAGGCGCATCGCCAGATCGCGCGACTCGTACGGCATCTCGTCTCCGAAAGGCGCCGACTGAGCGAAGTTGGCCCCAATGACTTGGAGGTTGCTGGCGTTAGCGTATTGTCGGCGCAAGAGGTGGCTTCACTTCGCCCAGCCGAGGCTGTCTCCAAACGACGGGGAAAAGGAATGGCAGGTTTCGAGCCTCTTAAAGTGCAGTTTGAAGAAGCGGAAAAGCGCCTAGCGGAAATCGAGAAATGGGCCGAGAAGCGAAGAGGCTGAGCGCGATAAAAAGGACCACCAGCCAGAGACGGGCATTTTACAAGAGCCGCCTCCCGAGGTCGTTTTACGCCCGTGGGCACACCTCAGTAGCAATCGATCTTTTGGGAAAGATTTTATGGTGTGACTCCGCTGATGGGTTCGTTGCTGTGAGAATCGTGGAAACCGAGGCGTATGGTGGCGCTGACGATCCGGGCTCGCATGGATTCAAAGGCATGACCCCTCGGAACGGAACAATGTTTGGACCGCCCGGACACGCCTATGTCTACTTCACCTACGGCATGCACTTCTGCTTGAATGTGGTCACCGGGAGAGAAGGCGAGTGCTCGGCCGTACTTCTGCGGGCTGCAGAGCCACTCGAAGGTATCGACATAATTATGAGACGCCGACGGACGGACGACTTCTTCAACCTTGCCTCTGGTCCGGGAAAGCTCGCCCAGGCCCTGGGCATCGACAGAACGTCAGACGGAGCGGACTTGTGTAGCTCGACTCTTGGGATCTCCGACGATGGTTTTACCCCAGAAGCAATCTATCGATCCTATAGGGTCGGGCTTCGGCGGGACGGCGGGCACCAATGGCGGTACTGCATTGACAAAAACCGATTTGTCTCTAGGCCATGGCCATGGCAGCAGACGCAACAGAGCAGGGTCGACTGCAGCAGAGCCCAATAATCCAATCTAGCACCGCTCTTTAGGCTCTCAAGGCTTTAGGCATCTTGGGTTCGGATAGCAACTATCCCCGAGGGGCTGAAGATGGAAGCGGATTTACCCAGTACTCGATAGTCGTACTAGGAGCTGCCTTGGTGTCCGGAGGAGGCTGTTGCTTCCAGACTCGGCCGGCGAAGCGGGCGGCTGCATCCGGGTCGGGATCAGACTCGACGTGGCTTTTTCCTTTGAAGCCAGCGAGCGAGATAGCGTCCCGCGCATCTTGTTCGACGAGCCCGAGCAAATTAGGTACAAGAAGAGGTTTTCCTTCTTGGGTCGAGATCCACAGTTTGACGGTGCCACCTACAGGTACACGCGCCCCAGGCTCCGGATCATGTCGAATCACGCGATCGGGAGGAAACTCGTCGCTATACTCGTATATTTTTTGGACCTTGTAGCCCAGACCCATCAGGTACGCCTCTGCGTCGGAAGCCTCATATCCCATGAGGTTCTCGAGTGGCTCTACTCCAGACAAGGCGGATTCTCCACCGGGTGGAGGAAACTGACTGGCAGGTATGTCGGCCAACGCAACTGCCATGAAGTTACGCCATATCAGGGCCGGCCAGGTTCCGCCAAGAATGGTCTCCCGAGTGTTTGGCGGTTTCATAGGAACTTGTCCGTGAGGAAATCCAACCCACACTGCTGCAACCAGTTCTGGTGTGTAGCCCACGAACCACGCATCGGCTTCGTTCTCTGAGGTACCCGTCTTTCCTGCAGCCGGGCGACCTATTCGAGCGTCAACACCGGTCCCCTGTTTCATTACATCTTGCAGAATGTCGTTGACTCGAGCAGCTAGAGACTGGTCGAGGGCCTGGGTTTGCTTAGGCGTGGTCTCATAAATGACATTTCCATTGGCGTCGGTGATTTTCGACACAGCGTACGGCTCAATGTGCACCCCGTCGTTTGCAAGGCTTTGGTAAGCGGATGCCATCTCAAATGGGGTGACTTCCTCTGATCCCAAACCAACTGCGGGGACCGCTTTGATGGGAGAGACGATGCCCATTTTGTGGGCCGTTTGCACTACTCGCACAGGGCCTACCTCGCGCATGACTTGGGCATAAACCACGTTGACGCTAAAGGTCGTGGCGGTCCGCAGAGTCATGGGTCCATAGGCTCGATCGTCGTAGTTCTTTACTTCCCAAGTAGCACCTCCGCCGATCGGAATGGAGATCCGCGAGCCTCCCTTGTAGACCTTGTCTTCGGGAATGCCGACTGAAAGAGCTGTCGCCAATACGAATGGTTTGAACGCGGATCCGGGTTGCCGCCTGGCCTGAGTTGCCAAATTGAATTTGGCTTGCGGATCCAAAGGATCGAAAAAATCCCTCCCCCCTACCATCGCCCTTACTGCGCCAGTTTTAGCGTCGATGGCTACGAGCGCCGCATAAGGGTCCTCGGGTTTGTAGACAACTTTGGCCACAGCCGCCTCTGCGGCGGCCTGCATCCGCGGATCGAGTGTCGTCTCGATTCGAAGCCCTCCGCCATAGAGCAGTTGCGCCCTAGCGCCGGGTGTATCCCCAAAGCGAGGGTCAGTCAGTATCCACTGCCTTACGTAGTCGACAAAGTACGGCGCTAGAAACCGCTCGGATTCCTGAATCGGAAGGGTTTGTATCGGCTGTTCTTTTGCTGCGCTTATTTGGTCCAATGGATAAAGACGGTGTCGGGCCATGATGTCTAGGACAAAGTCCCGCCGGCGCTTCGCAGAATCCGGCGAGAGTGCAGGATCGTAGTCTCCAGGAGACTTGATCAGTCCTGCCAGAAGCGCTGAATCTGCAAGGCTAAGCTGCGAAGCGCTCTTTCCGAAGTAAGTCTTCGCAGCTGCCTCGATGCCGTATGCGCCTCTACCGAAATACACAGTGTTCAAGTACCGCTCGAGTATCTCTTGCTTAGAGAGGCTTTTTTCTAGGTGGTAGGCAAGGGAAGCCTCTCGCAACTTTCTCGAAAGCGTTTTCTCGGACCCAATGAGAGCATTTTTCACGTATTGCTGAGTGATCGTAGAGCCCCCCTCCGCCGCCTCCCCTCTGAGTAAATCCCGAATAAGAGCTCTTACGATCGACTTGTAATCCACCCCGGAGTGATCGAAAAAGGATGCGTCCTCGACAGCCACTACGGCTTGCACGGCGGGCTCGGCTACCTCGGTTATGGGAACGACCTGACGATTCTCGACAGCATGGAGCTGAGCGATGATGGATCCATCGGCTGCGGTGACAGAGCTGGTTTGGGCTGGCGGTCGTATGGCGGAGACAAGCGCTGGCGTGTCCCAGCGGGCGCAGCCTATTGTTGCTGCCACAATGGCTGCACACGCCAGCCAGATTGGAGCTCTGCTGATGGCTCTAAAGAACGGATTCTTTGATGGATCTTTAGATACTGAGGTGCTCCATGTAGCTAGCATTGCGTATGTGATCGATCTATCTGCTTTTTACTCGACTGGAGGATGCCCCGGTTTTGAGCGATAAAGAGCGACCTCTTATCCAAGCCACATCCGATTTGGACATCGAACGTCAGAATCGAGAACTGACTGCCTACGCTACCCATGTGATTCCCGAGGGAGGCCTGCAAACCAAGCTTGCAGAGTCGGCTGCCGACAGGCGGCCGCTCCGGGTCAAGCTCGGCGTGGATCCCACTGCTCAACATGTACACCTCGGGTGGGCGGTCGTTTTGCGAAGACTCCGACTCTTTCAGGATTTTGGCCACGTTGCGGTTCTCATCGTAGGGGACTTCACCGCACGAGTAGGGGATCCAAGCGGCAGATCCAAAACTAGACCGAGGCTGGACAAAGAACAGGTCAAAGCCTACGCGAGTGCATGTCTGGACAAGATAACCAGCATTCTGAGCCGAGAGCGCCTAGAGATTCGATACAACTCTGAGTGGTTGGACAACTTTGATTCGGAGCGGTTCTTGTGGTTGGCTTCCCAGTCGACTGTCGCCCGGATGCTCGAACGCGACGACTTTGCCGAGCGCTTCAAGGCGGGAAATCCCATAAGCATCGTAGAGTTTCTCTATCCGCTGCTGCAGGCATATGACTCCGTTGCGGTAGAGGCCGACATCGAGCTGGGGGGCAACGATCAGGTTTTCAACCTCATAGCCGGTCGGGATCTTCAACGGGCGGTGGGCCAGCAACCACAGGTGTGCTTGACTCTTCCATTGCTACGGGGAACCGACGGCAAGATGAAAATGAGCCAAAGCTACGGTAACTACATTGCCATCGATACTCCTCCCGCCGAGATGTTCGGAAAACTGATGTCAATTTCGGACGATTTACTTCCCGAGTACATCCGTTTGGCAGCTGGCTTTGATTTGGACACAGCCGAACGCTTGATTGCGGATCTTCAGTCAGGACGAGAAAGTCCGCGCGATGCTAAGCGGGCGATGGCCCGCTCAGTGGTGGGGCTGTACCATGGTCCGCAAGCCGCAACAGCTGCCGAGGAGCAGTTCGATCGAGTTTTTGTCGAAGGGGGTTTTCCAGACGAAATCCCCGAAGTAAGGCTGGATCCGGCGCAAGGGCGGGACGGCCGAATCTGGGCGGCCCGCCTTATAGCGGCGCTAGGCTTGGTTTCTTCAAACTCAGAAGGCAAACGCATGATAGAGCAGTCAGCAGTGAGGATCGGCGGAGAGCTGATAACCGACCCAACTGCCGAAATAGAAATCGCAGCACTGGACGGCCAGGTGGTCTCAGTGGGTAAGAGACGTGTCGTAAAAGTGTCGGTCTCAGAGCGCCCGTAGCGAGCTGCCTGGTCTAGGCGAGCGGCCTGCGCACAGTAGGATATGACCTGGAATGCGGAGCACTTTTATCGCGTTGACTGGACAGTGGGGCCGGGATATTCTGATGATCCTGAGTAGGCGCGCTGACTCCTTCCAGAAAGCCGCCGGGACGCCGGCGGAGTCTTTAGAAGCTCGCTCTCCGCGAGCAGGAGTGCACGAGAAATTCGCTAACGCGCTAGGCCCTTGGATTAGACTCGGGCGCTGTTTGCTCCTTGAAAACTGGATAGTGCGCCAAAAGTCGGTAAATCATCGCTCCCGAGAGGTCCGTTGAGAAAGGGAAAGAGTGGTTTCAGCTCTAAGTCCTTTTGTGACCTATCGGGAAGGCGGATGACAAATCCGGACGATTGGGGCGACAGCAGGCTAAGACCATATTCGACCGGATACGGTTGAATGGTCGCGCTGTGGGTCCGATTGTCCAGGACTCTCATTGAAAACTCTCCCTGGCTCAGCCGTTGCTCTCGAAACGATTGCTTTCCGCCAGATTGCCAACTAGGCGAATCTTCGGAGGCAATCGGTATTAGATGGAGCTACTAAGGCATAAGTCGGGGAGGCCAGTTTTTCGATGGAGAGTTTGATCCTGGCTCAGGACGAACGCTGGCGGCGTGCCTAATACATGCAAGTCGAGCGGGGTCCATCCCCGGGCAACCGGGGAGAAGACCTAGCGGCGAACGGGTGAGTAACACGTGAGCAACCTACCCCGAACACCGGGATAACTCTGGGAAACCGGGGCTAATACCGGATACCCACCAGAGGACGCATGTTCTTTGGTGGAAAGGTCCGCCGGTTCGGGATGGGCTCGCGGCCTATCAGCTTGTTGGTGGGGTAACGGCCTACCAAGGCGACGACGGGTAGCCGGCCTTAGAGGGTGTCCGGCCACACTGGGACTGAGACACGGCCCAGACTCCTACGGGAGGCAGCAGTAGGGAATCTTGCGCAATGGGCGAAAGCCTGACGCAGCGACGCCGCGTGGGGGACGAAGGCCTTCGGGTTGTAAACCCCTTTCAGCGGGGAAGAAGCGAAAGTGACGGTACCCGCAGAAGAAGCCCCGGCCAACTACGTGCCAGCAGCCGCGGTAATACGTAGGGGGCGAGCGTTGTCCGGATTCACTGGGCGTAAAGAGCTCGTAGGCGGCTACGGAAGTCGGCTGTGAAAGCCCGGGGCTCAACCCCGGGAGGCCAGTCGATACTCCGTGGCTAGAGGACGGCAGAGGGAGATGGAATTCCCGGTGTAGCGGTGAAATGCGCAGATATCGGGAGGAACACCAGTGGCGAAGGCGGTCTCCTGGGCCGTTCCTGACGCTGAGGAGCGAAAGCTGGGGGAGCGAACAGGATTAGATACCCTGGTAGTCCCAGCCGTAAACGATGGGCACTAGGCGTGGGTGGTTGTCTACACCTTCCGTGCCGAAGCTAACGCGTTAAGTGCCCCGCCTGGGGAGTACGGCCGCAAGGCTAAAACTCAAAGGAATTGACGGGGGCCCGCACAAGCGGTGGAGCATGTGGCTTAATTCGATGCAACGCGAAGAACCTTACCAGGGCTTGACATGCAGGGAAAACCCCTGGAAACAGGGGCTGCTTCGGCGCCCTGCACAGGTGCTGCATGGCTGTCGTCAGCTCGTGTCGTGAGATGTTGGGTTAAGTCCCGCAACGAGCGCAACCCCTGCCCTGTGTTGCCAACGGGTAGTGCCGGGGACTCACAGGGGACTGCCGAGGTCAACTCGGAGGAAGGAGGGGACGACGTCAAGTCATCATGGCCCTTAAGCCCTGGGCTGCACACATGCTACAATGGCCGGTACAAAGGGCTGCGAACCCGCGAGGGGGAGCGAATCCCACAAAACCGGTCTCAGTTCGGATCGGAGTCTGCAACTCGACTCCGTGAAGCCGGAATCGCTAGTAATCGCGGATCAGCAATGCCGCGGTGAATACGTTCCCGGGCCTTGTACACACCGCCCGTCACGTCACGAAAGTCGGGAGCGCCCGAAGCCGGTGGCCCAACCCGCAAGGGAGGGAGCCGTCGAAGGCGAGCCTGGCGATTGGGACGAAGTCGTAACAAGGTAGCCGTACCGGAAGGTGCGGCTGGATCACCTCCTTTCTAAGGAGCCTTTTGAGCCGTCTATCTGCCTGTAGGGACAAGTACGGTCCGATCGGCAGCAGATAGCACTCTTGGGCTCGATTTAGTAGACAGCCGACTACTCGCTTCACAACCCATGAGCTGGAACTCGCGCAGTGTCTCTGTGCTGGAGATGCCGGCCCGTGGGGTGGGGGCGGACGCACTATCCAGTTTTGAGGGAGCAAGCTTCCCGAGGGCAGTAGTTGTGCGTGCCAGAAGGAAGAAACTTGCTCGGTCGCTTTGATCCTTGAGAATTGCATAGCGAGCACGAGCATCTCTATTACCAAGCTACTAAGGGCCAACGGTGGATGCCTTGGCGGCGAGAGGCGACGAAGGACGTGGCAGGCTGCGATAAGCCGCGGGGAGCTGCGAGCAAGCTGTGATCCGCGGATCTCCGAATGGGGAAACCCGGCACCCGTAATGGGGTGTCACCCACGCCTGAACACATAGGGCGTGAGGGGCTAACCGGGGGAAGTGAAACATCTCATTACCCCGAGGAAAGGAAAGCAACAGCGACTCCCTGAGTAGCGGCGAGCGAAAAGGGACCAGCCCAAACCCGGCCGGTGTCAAAGCCCGACGGCGTTGCCGGTCGGGGGTTGTGGGGCCTGCCAGATCGGGCGTCGGACCGATCAGGGAGTTACAAAACCGGCGAATAGCGGAAGACTTCTGGAAAGCTGCGCCAGAGAGGGTGACAGCCCCGTACGCGAAATTCGTCCGGTCTCCCGGCAGTGTCCCCAAGTAACACGGGGCACGTGGAATCCCGTGTGAATCTGGGAGGACCACCTCCTAAGGCTAAGTACTACTCGCCGACCGATAGCGGACAAGTACCGTGAGGGAAAGGTGAAAAGAACCCCGGGAGGGGAGTGAAATAGAACCTGAAACCGTTGGCCTACAAACCGTCAGAGGGTAGCTGCTGGGTAGTACCGGCGGCCCTGATGGCGTGCCTTTTGAAGAATGAGCCGGTGAGTTAGCGACACGTGGCGAGGTTAAGCCGAGAGGTGGAGCCGCAGCGAAAGCGAGTCCGAACAGGGCGTCTAGTCGCGTGTCCTAGACCCGAAGCCGGGTGATCTACCCATGGGCAGGTTGAAGCGAGGGTAAGACCTCGTGGAGGACCGAACCCACCAGGGTTGAAAACCTGGGGGATGACCTGTGGGTAGGGGTGAAAGGCCAAACAAACCCGGTGATAGCTGGTTCTCCCCGAAATAGCTTTAGGGCTAGCGTCGGGTGTTCAGTTGCGGTGGTAGAGCACTGGATGGGCAAGGGGGCCCACAAGCCTACCGACCCCAACCAAACTCCGAATGCCGTAACTCCACAGCCCGGCAGTCAGTCCGTGGGGGATAAGCTCCTCGGACGAGAGGGAAACAGCCCAGACCGCCGGCTAAGGTCCCTAAATCCGTGCTAAGTGGGAAAGGATGTGGGACTGCCCAGACAGCCAGGAGGTTGGCTTAGAAGCAGCCATCCTTGAAAGAGTGCGTAATAGCTCACTGGTCGAGTGGTCCTGCGCCGACAATTTAGCGGGGCTCAAGTCCAGAGCCGAAGCTGCGGGCCTCTGCGCAAGCAGGGGCGGTAGCGGAGCGTCGATCTCGCAGTAAAGCGACGGTGTGAACCGTCGTGGAGCGTGGTCGAGTGCGAATGCCGGCATGAGTAGCGAGAGAGGGGTGAGAAACCCCTCCGCCGAAAGCCCAAGGGTTCCTGGGGAAGGCTAATCCGCCCAGGGTGAGTCGGGAGCTAAGGCGAGGCCGAGAGGCGTAGTCGATGCACAACCGGTTGATATTCCGGTACCACCGTGTCCGCGCCCAACCCGATCCGGGGAACTAAGGGGCTGCCTTCGGGCGAACCGACCAGCCCCGGTAAGGGTAGCGATGGGGGGACGCAGAAGGGTAGGTGAACCCGGGCGTTGGTTGTCCCGGGGTAAGCGTGTAGGGGGAGGACCAGGCAAATCCGGGCCTCATACAACCCTGAGACGCGATGCCGAGCCGATTCAGGCGAAGTCACCGATCCCATGCTGCCGAGAAAAGCCTCTAGCGAGCTGACACGGTGCCCGTACCCCAAACCGACGCAGGTGGGCAGGTAGAGAATACCGAGGCGATCGGGAGAACGGTGGTTAAGGAACTCGGCAAATTGCCTCCGTAACTTCGGGAGAAGGAGGGCCCCACTAGGGTGAAGGACCTCGCGTCCGGAGCTCGAAGGGGTCGCAGATACCAGGGGGAAGCGACTGTTTACTAAAAACACAGCAGCGTGCGAAGTCGTAAGACGATGTATACGCTGTGACGCCTGCCCGGTGCCGGAAGGTTAAGGGGAAGGGTCAGCCCGCAAGGGCGAAGCTCTGAACCTAAGCCCCGGTAAACGGCGGCCGTAACTATAACGGTCCTAAGGTAGCGAAATTCCTTGTCGGGTAAGTTCCGACCTGCACGAATGGCGTAACGACTTCCCCACTGTCTCAACCACCGACCCGGCGAAATTGAAGTACGAGTAAAGATGCTCGTTAGCTGCACCAGGACGGAAAGACCCCGTGGACCTTTACTACAGCTTGATGTTGGGTCTTGGTACGGCTTGTGTAGGATAGGTGGGAGCCTGGGAAGCTCCAGCGCCAGCTGGAGTGGAGGCAACGTTGAAATACCACCCTGGCCGTGCTGGGACTCTAACCCGGACCCGTCATCCGGGTCGGGGACAGCGTCTGGTGGGTAGTTTGACTGGGGCGGTCGCCTCCTAAAGCGTAACGGAGGCGCCCAAAGGTTCCCTCAGGCTGGTTGGCAATCAGCCGTCGAGTGCAATGGCAAAAGGGAGCTTGACTGCGAGACTGACAAGTCGAGCAGGTGCGAAAGCAGGGCATAGTGACCCGGCGGTGGCGTGTGGAAGCGCCGTCGATCAACGGATAAAAGGTACCCCGGGGATAACAGGCTCATCTTCCCCAAGAGTCCATATCGACGGGAAGGTTTGGCACCTCGATGTCGGCTCATCGCATCCTGGGGCTGTAGCAGGTCCCAAGGGTTGGGCTGTTCGCCCATTAAAGCGGTACGCGAGCTGGGTTTAGAACGTCGTGAGACAGTTCGGTCCCTATCTGGTGCAGCCGCAGGAGACCTGAGGAAGGCTGTCCCTAGTACGAGAGGACCGGGACGGACGCAGCTCTCGTGTGCCAGTTGTCCTGCCAAGGGCACGGCTGGTTAGCGACCTGCGGAAGGGATAAGCGCTGAAAGCATCTAAGCGCGAAGCCCGTTCCAAGATGAGGTCTCCCACAGGGTCAACCTGGTAAGGCCCGTGGCTAGACGACCACGTTGATAGGCCGGAGGTGTACGCACCGTGAGGTGTTCAGCCGACCGGTACTAATCGGCCGAGGGCTTGGGGACATCGGCGCTCGTGCTCGCTCTGAACGGCTCGAGGAACCGCGGGGGTTTGACAGAAGATTTCCGGTGGCCATAGCGGCGGGGAAACACCCGTTCCCATTCCGAACACGGAAGTTAAGCCCGCC
>PSLF01000009.1:0-1226 GCA_040289475.1 Acidimicrobiia bacterium
GTTGCCCAAACATGTATTGCACTTCAGGCTAGGGGACTTAAGTATTTGAGTCTAAACTTCGCTGTATTTTCTAGGTTACTCTCGGGAGAGGTCCCGCTTACATTTTGGCAGAACATACAGCGGGCAATTGTAAAGCTGCTAAATCCTTATTTTCAAATTGAGTCTTTGTATTGCTTTAATAAAAAGTTCTTTCCAATTTGGCAACCCCGGGCAATTTTTTACGAAGAAGGTGTAAATCTTGTGCGCGTGGCGCTTTCTTATTTGGAACTTGAGGCGTTTTTGAGGCTTGGCTGGGTCCGTCGATGGATTTTTCCGCCTTTAGAATTGAGCCGTTCATAGCTAAGTTCCCTTGAAAAAAGTAGCACGTGGAACAATTGTAATACTCCGTTATGCAATGCTTCTGACAGTGTGCATGTTATCTTCATGTTTCCAAGAAAGAGGTAATATAGAGGCAGTACAAGCTGCGGCTTCAAAAGCACTTCAAGTAAACAGTTTTCGCTTTGAAATGCTACAAGAGGTAGTTCTGCCCAATGTAGCTTTACCTGTTTTGTACGAAATGAAGGGTGAGTATGCTTACCCAGATAAGGTGATTACTGAGATAACCACCCACGTAGGGCCTGATGTAAAGGCGCATTTTGTTATCTTGCGTTTTGGAAGGGGTTACTTTGTAAAGTTACCCGCAGAAACTCGAGCATTTTACCCTGGAGTAAAGGATTGGGTGGCGGGAAGTGTTGATGAGATTAAGGCATCGCGTTTTCTAAAGCTTCTTCCGGAGGAAGTCCAAGATATTTCGCAGACTATATCTCTGATAGAAGCGGCAGGTGACGAGGTGTCGCTGCGTGATTACACAGCGTTGGAAAAAAAGGGCGTCAATTATGTAGCACATTACGTGTTTGCGCTTGACGCAGAGCGTCTTGCTAGGGGGCACGCTCATGGTAAGTTTGGACTTTTTGCTTCAGGCGGCGGTGAGATATGGGTCGGCGTAGACGATTTGTTGCGTCAAATGCATGTTGTGTTGTTGGGGCCGACCAAAGCGGGTGGGGCAGGTAGAGTCGATGCAAAAGTAAATATTAGGGACCATGGGGCTGAGCTTTCGTTTAGAGCTCCTAGACAAGAAGATGTAACTTCTTTCGCGGCGCTGAAAAATCGTTTTCCAGATTCTTTTGCATAGGCGCTTAGCCAATTCGGAGCAGTGAAAAGATCGCTATATTTCGGCTACTTGTGAT
>PSLF01000009.1:1324-86775 GCA_040289475.1 Acidimicrobiia bacterium
CTTTCCAGATTCTTTTGCATAGGCGCTTAGCCAATTCGGAGCAGTGAAAAGATCGCTATATTTCGGCTACTTGTGATCTGTATCCTTCTCTGGATCTGCAGCTGGTTTGGTATTAGAGGTTTCGGTAGACGGGTTTTGCGAGGACTGCTTACTTCCTTCAGCTACTGCCTGGTCGAACTCTTTTTTAGCAAGGCCTATGGACCGCGCAAGCTGAGGGAGTTTGTTGGCACCGAATAAGAGAAGTAGAATTATCAATATTATCAACAGCTCGGGCATGCCCACAGATCCCATGTTTCCCTTCCTTTAGCGCTTGGCTCGCGCGAGCGACACTAGTTGGCTTCTCGCTGCATCATATCACAAGGGAATCATGACCTCCCCAAGCCCGCTGCTTCAATGAACTCCTCTGCTACTCCCAATTTCCAAAACGAAAACGGGACGGGACCGAATCCGCAGACGATTTCGGAGGCGCCTGCTCTATGGTACAAGTCAATCCGGTCGGTAAGTTGTGCTGTTGTGCAGATGAGGCGGCTGGTTTTCGCTTCTTCATAAAGGGTTTCAGGGCTTTCGGGAGATCTCAGCTTGAACTCTTCCATCATCTCGAAAAACCTGGTACGCAAAAGCTTCTCGTTCTTAGCGACGAGGCACGTGAGTCCTACGGAAACATAGGGAACTTCGAGGCCATGATCATGCGTTCTGCTGCGTCCAGCTCGGTCCCGCAGCTCGCGTAACAAGGCGACCTTGGCTGAAAGCGACCGGGGGCTGATGGCCCAAGAGACGTTCCATCCGTCTGCATACAAAGCAGCAATCTCGAGAAGTTTGGGTCCTCCTTTCCCGCCGACTATTGTCGTGACAGGGTACTGGGACCTTATAAAGCGAGAGACAAGCTCGGTTGTGGTTTTGAGTCGAGCGAGTCGTTGTGATGCTGAGCCGAAGGGAACCCCTGCCGCCTCGAAGTCTGGCGGATACCATCCCGCCCCTAAGCCCAACCAGAATCGCCTGCCGGATCCGGAGGCGATCGTCTCTGCCGACCTGGCTAGAACTGCGGGCGGCCTCAAAACAGAACAGGCAACCAGAACGCCAAGATCGACCTTGTTCGTTGCTTGGGACAGGGCTCCTAGGGTTGCTGTGTACTCAAAGCTCGAGTAGCGATCTCTCGTGCCTCCGTACTTGGAGAGGTCCAAATACACGTGGTCGCTCATCCATAAAGAAGCAAATCCGACATCCTCGGCCCAGCGAGCTACTTCCAAAAGGCCCGTCCAAGAGGGGGCGGAACCGAGTGTACCTCCTGACCGGTGTGGTAGGGAGTAAGCATAGTGGGGAAGAGCCAGTCCGAACCTGATGCTCAGCTCAGTGCCTCCAGGCCCTTTACGAGTACTCCAACGCCCTCAGCCGGGATCACAAATGTCTGTGAGTTTTTCCAACTCTGGTACGTCTTGCAGTGAGCACGGGGAGCGTCTGTCACAATAGCCATAGTCGCGCACCCCGCCTCTCCCATCTCCTGGATAAGTCTCTCGAAAGTACGGTTCGCAGGCACCCGAGAATGTCCGTCCCACTCCAACACCGTAAGAAATACCGACTGACCTCGATGCTCAATCACGACACCTGAGCGGTATCGGCGTGTTCTAAATTGCGTGGGTGGAATGGCGCGGACTATATCTTCAAGACTTTGCACTCGCTGCTCTGACGGAGCGGCATCGGTAACGGCATGAGCTGCGGCCTCGACGAGTTCTAAAAGCGAGGACAATCGAGGGCAGGCCGAGCCGGACATTTGCAAATCACTATTCACTGACTGGGATTGAGAAGCAGAACTTTGCCTGTCTGTCACTACTGACTCGGCCAAACTGGCTTTGTCGATCCGTGTCGTGTTTCTTGCGATTTTGGACCGGGCTGCAGGGTGGTCGGCTCTCGACCTGTGAAGCTCGCGCTGGCGGCGGCCTGCGACATAAAGAAGTATTAGATACAGCAGGCCGATCGCGACCACTGCAAGCACGAATTCAGCGATCAGAGAAATCCTCCTAGGAGTAGCTTGTCGTTATGACTTTCGCATACCAACACATCGGCTTTGGCTTCTCTGCAGCGGATCGAGTTTGGCTGGAGGTCGTTCCAAATCTTTCTACTAACTCAGCCGCTTTTGTCGATTCTGTCCGCGCTGATCTGGAGAGGAGCCTAGCTGCCGGCGTATACGGTGGTAAAGGCTTCCGGAATTCGGGACAAATAGGCAATGTTGTTGCCGTATTGGATGTGCATTTCGACCCAGACCACCAGCGCAGCGTGTGGAGTATAGCTGGGAACCCACCCGGGATCGTTTTCGCTGTGCTCCAGCTCGCTGCTTTGGCATTAGATCGTATCGACCTTCGAAACCACAGTGGCGTGCATCCGCGCATGGGAGCTGTGGACGTGGTCCCCGTAGTTCCGTTACGAATAGCCGCCTTACACGACCAGGATTTGGGGCCGAGTCATACGCCAGATAGCCCTGAAACGCGGGTATCCCAATCGGCCAGAGAAGACCGTACTACGACAGATCTCGAGGGAATGTGGGCTCTGTGGGCGGCCAGAGAAATTGCCCAGCGTCTCTGGGTCGACTTTGGCATCCCCTCGTACTTTTACGGGGCTGCCGCTACCTGTTCTGCCAGAGAATCCCTACCAAGGATCAGAAAGCCTTTCGAAAGGCTCGAAGAGGAGATTGGCAGAGGATGGCTTCCAGACGTGGGCGATCCTATAGCGCACCCTCGATGGGGCGCTTCGGCTGTGGGCGTACGTTCTCCGCTTGTAGCCTTCAACGTAACCCTCGCAACCTGTGCGCTAGATCCCGCTAAGCGGATTGCCGTCCAGATTCGGCGCATGCGGGACGAGGGCGAGCTGGAAGGAGTAATGGCTATGGCGTTTCCGCTTCCCAGCCGTGGGCGGGTTCAGGTGTCGATGAACCTCACCCTACCCGGAAAAGCAGGGGTCGAGGCGGCTTTCTCGGCGGTGCTTTCATTAGCGGATCGGGAAGGAGTGGACGTAGAGGGCGCCGAGGTCGTCGGCTTGGTCCCCCGGGCCGCACTCGAAGGACATAGTCAGAAGCTTCTGGAACTCTGTCCAGATCTCTTTGAGCACGTCCTTGAGGATCGGATCCTTCAGTGTGGTCTGCAGGTGGCTGATTCTGCGAGCTCAACCAAGCCTCTCCTCACCTTCCAGATTTAGCCCGTACGAGTCGTTTTGGGCTAGACAGCTTTCTTTCCAAGAGATTCCTTTTTGAGGTCCCCCCGTTTTTCATGAGTGCCTTCGCGCTGTCGCCTCTGTTGCGCTCTAAGCTTTCGGATCTTGCGGCGCTCCCTCTCGGACATCCCGCCCCAAATACCGAATTTTTCTGCGTTCGCTAGGGCGTATTCCAAGCACTCCGTACGGACGACACAGCGGCTACAAACTGCCTTCGCTTCTCGTGTGGAGGCTCCCCTTTCGGGGAAAAAGAGGTCTGGGTCGACTCCCATGCAAGCTGCGTACGCCTGCCATGAAAGGTCTTCGTCGCCCACGACAGCCTGTTCGGGCACTATCTGGAACAGAATCGAAGATTGAGTTGCATTCGTCATGTGCCCGGCTCCAAACGCATCGACCCCACAACGGTGTAATTACGATGTTGTAATTCTACGGATTCCACTTGAAATTGCAACCCCTCGGGCATCATTTATCTGGAGAGCGCTCTTGACGTCTGTGCCGCTCTTGCTCCGCTTTCCTGCAAATGCAGTAAATGGAGCGCAAGTCCATGGGGATAAACGTTCCGCTCTGCAATACTCGTCTTGTCCGAAAACGTCGGCTTGGAGGGGTCCGGCTCAGTGTGCGGAATCATTGGATATAGCGGTGCCCAAGACGCGATACCAGTTCTCCTTGACGGACTCGAGCGGTTGGAGTACCGCGGCTACGACTCTGCAGGTATTGCCTGCTTAGACTCAGGCTCGATCTGGAGGCTCCGAAAGGCTGGCAAGGTAGCGGAGCTGGTCGCCGAGGTCTTGGCGCATCTCAAAGTACCGGGTAATTCAAGCGATTCGGAGGGCGGAGAGTTAGCTGCAGGTATCGCGCATACCCGCTGGGCCACACATGGTGCACCCAACGAACGAAACGCCCACCCACACCTCGACTGCACCGGAAGGGTGGCGGTAATTCACAACGGAATCATTGACAACCACCAACAACTTCGAGCTTCGCTCACGAACGCTGGCCACCGGCTGGACTCTGACACCGACAGCGAGCTCCTGGCGCACGTCATCGAGGACTCTTTGCGCTCGGGAGCGGGATTAGTGCGGGCGGCTCTCGATGTACTGGAAAAAACCGATGGAGCGGTGGCGATGGCGGCGATATCTGCGGACTATCCCGGCAAGGTCGTGCTCGCTCGGCGCGACTCCCCGCTTCTTGTCGGGGTTGGCGACGCCTTCTGCGTCGCAGCGTCTGACATTTCGGCTTTGTTGCCTTATACCAGGAGTGTGGTAGTGCTCGAAAATAACCAAGTCGCTCTAATCGAGGGGGATTCGTTGGAGGTGTTTGGATTGGATGGTAAATCGAAGGAGCTCGCAGTGAAGGAGATCACGTGGGAGGCTGCTAGTCCGGAGAAGGGTGGTTACGAAGACTTCATGCTCAAAGAGATCTACGAGCAGCCCGGTGCTATCGCCAACACGTTGATGGGTCGACTTAGGGGATCGAGGGTGCTCCTGGATGAGTTGAAGATCGAGACTTCGGATGTCGCCAATATTTCCAAGGTGTGCGCAGTGGCCTGTGGCACCAGCTACCATGCTGCACTGGTGATGAAATACGCCACTGAGCAGTGGGCTCGCCTCCCCGTAGAGGTCGACTTGTCATCCGAGTTCAGATATAGAGAACCGGTCATCGATCCGGATGCGCTAGTAGTTGCAATTTCCCAGTCGGGGGAGACTGCAGACACCCTCGCGGCGCTTCGATACGCGAGGTCTGAGGGGGTAAAGACTGTAGCGATCTGCAACGTAGCCGAGTCCTCGATGGCTAGAGAGTCGGACGCAGTTCTTTATACGCGAGCGGGTCCTGAAGTTGGGGTGGCCGCAACTAAGACTTTCACATGCCAGCTTACAGTTGGAGCCCTCCTTGGTTTGTATTTCGCGCAATCGAAAGGTCGGCTCGACGACGAAATTACAGGGCTCGTATCGGAGATGCGAAGGATCCCATCCGCGATCGAAGCAAACTTGGAACGGTGGGACAAAGAAACGAGATCACTCGCAGAGAAGCTAGCTGACCGAAGGGACATATTCTTCTTAGGACGCGGGCCGGGATATCCGGTTGCTTTAGAGGCGGCGTTGAAGCTGAAGGAGACTTCATACCTAAGAGCTGAGGGATACGCTGCGGGCGAAATGAAGCACGGACCCATTGCTCTCATCGAGCCGGGAGTTGTCGTCTTCGTTGTGGCCACAAGCTCAAAGACTCAAGAAAAGGTCGTTTCAAATTTGGAAGAAATTCGCGCTAGGGGAGCCACGACGGTTGTCGTATGGGATTCATCTTGCTCTGGGACTCCCCCGGAGTCCGACTATGTGATTGAGGTTCCCAGAGTTCCCGAGCTCCTGAGTCCTATCGTGAATATCGTGCCATTGCAGTTCTTTGCTTACCACGTCGCAAAGGCTAGGGGTCTTGATGTTGACAAGCCTCGTAACCTTGCCAAAACGGTGACCGTAGAGTGACGTTTGAATGGACATTGTGTGTGAGGAAGTTATCGGAGTTGGCGTGGACCTCGTTTCGGTTTCGAGGATGCAGTCGGCTATATCCAGGCACCCGCGCATTCTCGACCGCCTGTTCAGCGATGCAGAGCGAGAGTATTGCTCACGAGCAAAACCTCCTTGGGAGAGGTGGGCGGCGAGGTTCGCCGCCAAGGAAGCTGTTATAAAGGCATTGGGCGCCAGCCCTGGTCGTATGCCGTGGAGAATGATTTCTATCGAGGGTGGAGAAGGCCGCCCGTACATCAGGCTTCTGGGCAAGGCGGCAAACTACGCACGCAGCGTTGGCTGCGATCGCATTGAGATTTCCCTTACCCACCATGAGGGAATGGCGGTTGCCGTGGCTGTCGCTATTCGTGGCGTAAAGATCCGTACGGACTAGATGCTCCCGATCGTTCTTCCCGCCCGGATGCAGGAGGCCGATCGGCGGGCCATAGAGAGTGGCACGCCATCGGCTGTGCTGATGGAAAGGGCTGGTCACGCTGTGGCTGTGACAGTCGCGCGCATGCTAGGCGGGGTTTATGGCAGGCGTGTCCTGGTGCTAGCTGGAAAAGGTAATAACGGGGGCGACGGGCTTGTCGCTGCTAGGAAGCTGCACAGAATGGGCGCCTCTGTGAGAATTGCGCTAGCCCAGTCGCCGAGAGAGCTAGGGGGGGACCCGCTTGCTATGTACGAAAAGCTCGTACCTTTGGGAGTTCCTGTCGGAACTCCGGATTCGGCGGTGATAGAGCAAGCCGCTCGCTCCTCGGACATTGTTGTCGATGCGCTATTTGGAACCGGATTCAAGGGTGTCGCTGGGGGCATTGTAGGATCGTGGATTTCAGCTATCGACAATTCCGAAACCCCGGTTGTCTCTGTCGACATTCCGAGCGGTCTCGATGGAGCCGATGGCAGCGTTAGGGGCCCTGTAATTAGGGCAGATATTACGGTGGCTTTGGCCGCACTCAAATGCGGTCACGTGCTGGGCAAGGGTCCGGAGTACTGCGGAGCGATCGAAGTGGCGGATATCGGAATCCCCGTGGATCCTGATGAGGCATCGGCTTTCTTGACAGAGCCCGAAGACGTTGCGGAAATGCTTCCTACGAGGTCATTCGATGCGCACAAGTGGAGTGCTGGATCGGTACTGGTTGTAGGGGGAAGCAGTGGCATGTCCGGTGCCGCGGTCCTAGCTGCGAAAGCAGCACTCTTAGCTGGTGCGGGGATCGTCACACTAGCGGTGCCGGAGTCAGTCCAGCCTCAGATTGCAGCTGAACACCCTGAGTTACTCACTAGGCCCCTCCCCGAGTCGCCCGACGGCTTCCTTAGCGAGAACGCATTTCCGGATGTAGCTGAGCTCGCAGCCAGATACAGGGTGATGGTTGTGGGGCCTGGGATGGGGCGCGAGGCTAGCACAGGGAGGCTGGTACGACTCATTCTCAGCGAGCTTCCCAATCCAGTTGTTCTAGATGCAGACGCACTTAATTTGCTAGGCCCCGACGCTGTCAATGAAATTGGCTGTCGGCAGGCTCCGGTCGTTATTACTCCGCACCCTGCTGAGATGGGAAGGATGCTGGGGGTGGAGGCCTCGAGGGTCGACGCTGAACGGATCTCGATTAGCTCAGAAGTGGCGTCGAAGTGGGGATGCGTCGTGTTGCTGAAAGGTCCGAGAACTGTTATTTCCGGTCCCGAGGGTGTTCCAGTGGTCAATGCGACCGGAGGACCCGAGCTTGCGACGGCGGGAACCGGAGACGTTCTGGCTGGTGTAGTGGCGGCTTTTATCGCAGCAGGAGCCTCGCCTTTGGCCGCGGCGATCTCTGGTGCTTACGTCCATGGGGTGGCGGGCAGGATTGCCGGCGAGGAAAGTCGAGGGCGAGGGGTAACGGCGCCAAAGGTGATCGAGTGTGTGGCCTCTGCGATAGGTGCCGTTTTATCCGTCCGATCGGGAACGTTCGTTTCGAAGCCCCCAAATCCGTTTCGCCATTCACAGACGAGTCGACCCGTCTAGCTGAGTATCGAGCGCCTAGTGTTATGGATTAGCCACAAAAAGTTTGGATGGGCGAAGCACAGCGATGATCTCAGTGACAAGAAGAAGCGCAGGAGCGGCGAGGTCTTGGGCCGTGGTAGATCTTGACGCCGTTACTCACAACTTTAGGGAGCTTGAGCGGCTGGTGGGGGTGCCGGTAATTGGAGTCATCAAAGCTGACGCGTACGGGCATGGGGCGATCCAGGTTGCCGAGGCATTGATACGTGCAGGTGCCAGCATGCTGGCTGTTGTGTGTATCGAGGAAGCCCTCGAGCTGAGGCTTGCAGGCATTGATGTGCCTCTTCTAGTCCTTAGCGAGCCGGCGGCGAGGGGCAAGGCGTTAGAAGAAGAGATAGCAGAGGGACTGGGGGCAGACGTTCACTTCGGCGTGTATTCGTCCGCATTCGTCGAGGCGCTCATCAGCGTTTCCGAGAGACTAAGTCGATTGGCCTCGGTGCACATAAAAGTCGACACCGGCATGCACCGACTTGGAGCCAATCCCTCGGAAGCGTTGGGTCTATTGAGGGCAGCATCAGATAGCCCATGGATAGAGGTCCGCGGCCTATGGACACATATGGCAGTAGCCGACGATCCTACCGACGACTTCACACATGAACAGCTCCGTAGGTTTAGACAGTTTCTCCAGGAGGCTAGAGTTGCCTTAGGGCGTGGACAAAGTTGGTCGTCAGTCAAGGTTCATGCTGCCAATTCCGCAGCGGCGGTTGCGTTTCCGGAATCCCGCTTCGATGCGGTGCGCGCCGGAATCTGCTTGTATGGCGAGCGGCCGAGCCCCGGCTTTCCGTTTCCAGATGAGCTGAGACTACGCCCCGTTCTCCGCTGGGAGTCTACGGTCGCTTTGATCAAGGAGGTACCTCGCGGATCCCGACCTAGCTACGGACGGACGCGCGCTGTGGAAGGGACCGGCCTCGCTGTGATTCCGGTAGGATACGCCGATGGCTACATGAGGGCGCTATCGAACAAGGCCGACATTCTAATTCGCGGGAAGCGTCACAGAATCGCAGGAACAGTGACGATGGACCATGTCATTGTAGAGTGCGCAGGGGGAAGCGATTCTAGGAGCCAAGTACGTCCTGGGGACGTTGCCGTTTTGATTGGCCGACAAGGCGAGGAAGAGATAACGGTTACAGAGCTAGCTCAGAAAGCGGGGACGATACCGTACGAAGTGTTTACACGCATTGGAAACCGAGTGCGACGGTTGTACGAGAGAGAAGAGCAATAGGGGTAACGATGCCTGGTTGCGGGACCCCCTCAGGAGGAGATGCTTCGATCGGGCATACCGAGAGTGGCGCTTCAAATCTAGAGTCTCTGGAAAAGCTCGCCCGGATTTGCACCAGATGCAGACTCGCAGAATCTAGGACCAACGTCGTTTTCGGCCAAGGAAAAGCCGATGCCGATCTGATGATCATTGGCGAGGCACCTGGCTACCACGAAGATCAACAGGGATTACCCTTCGTTGGTGCTGCTGGCCGTTTGTTGACCACCCTCTTGGAAGAAGTGGGGATTGCCCGCTCGTCAGTGTACATAGCCAACGTATTGAAGTGCCGGCCTCCTAACAATCGCGACCCACTCGACGACGAGGTCGAAGCATGCAAGGGTTACCTATTTCGCCAATTGGAACTTGTTTCTCCTATCGTGATTGTCACCTTAGGCAATTTCGCCACAAAAGTTATCCTCGCGCGCACTGCCGGGATATCGCGGTTGAGAGGCCAAGTTTTCCCGTACAGAAATAACTCCGTCGTAATACCTACCTATCATCCAGCCGCCCTTCTCAGAGGAAGCTCACCGTCTCGTTTAGCCGATGCACGCTCCGACATGCGCTTGATCGCAAAGACTTTGGACGAAAGGCGACGCATGCAGTACGAGCGGCCTAAAAAGGAGGCATTTGAATGGGTAGAAAAAGGGACTCCGGCACGAGTGGGAGCACAAAGCGCATCCCAGCTCGAGCTGTTTTGAAGCTGCGGCCGGTCGACTATCTTTTTTCGTACCGACACAGGTAGGTCTGCGAAGTTGCAGACTTTGTGCCGCCTCAATAGCAGCGGGGCCGAAGAAACCGAGGCTTTGGGCGAAGCTCTCTCGCATCACTTGCGCGAGGGAGATCTGGTCGTCTTGAGAGGCCCGTTAGGGTCCGGAAAGACAACCTTGGTGCGAGGAATCGCACGGGGCCTCGGCTGCCCCGCCGTCTCCAGTCCGACATTTGTTCTCGTGATGGAGTACAGAGGTCGTAAAACCCTCCGCCACGCCGACTTCTTTAGGCTGGAGTCATCTGTAGAAGTCGAAGATCTCGGATTGGAAGAGATCATGGGACCAGAGGCCATAACTGTTGTCGAGTGGCCTGAGCCGCTTATGCCTTTTGCCGAAGCAGGATATTTACAAATCTTGCTCGATTTTGGTTGTGCACCATCCGAGAGGTGTATCGAGGTCGCCACGGAAGGGGAAGCGTTTCGAAGCCGTTCTCATCGCATTGCCCAGGCTTTGGCTAACACTTTTCAGAAGGCGGTCTAGGGCTATGTTGGTTTTAGGGATCTCGTCGTCGACAGCCAAACACTCGGTTGCGGTCTGTGAGGACAACAAGGTTCTAGGCGAGATTTTTGTCGGGACTCCCTTTCGGCACGCCGAGTACCTGCCCAAGGCACTTTCGGAGGTTTTGCTTTATGCCGAGAGAAAAGCTGCCGAGGTCGATGTTGTCGGCGTGGATATCGGGCCGGGGCTTTACACAGGGTTGCGAGCAGGGGTCGCTGTGGCCAAAGCGGTTTGCCTCGCTCTCGACAAGCCGGTTGTCCCCGTTCCTTCGCTTTGGGCGTTGGCTTACGCAGGATCGAGGGCAGTTGGGGAGAAGTTGATCGCAGTGGTCGACGCGAGACGGAAGGAGCTGTTTTGGCAGGTCTGTCCTCCCTCCGTAGACGAGCTCGCAGACGCTCTCGCTGCTTACGTTTCCGATTGGGGAGCGTCGACGTCAGAGGAAGAGATCGGGCTTAGACTGGGAAAAGAGGAAGATTTGCTAGCCGAGCTCTCTGAGCTCGGTCCAACGGCGCACCAATACGCGCTGTTAGGTGAGGGGGCTGTGGTGTTTAGAGGCCGAGCTCTCGCTACAGCTTCGAAGGCTGGACGCAAAGACCTTTTATCGTTTTTAGAAGCACTGCGAATCATCGAGGTGTTCAAATATCCAACTGCGTCTGGCGTGGCCGAGTGTGCATCGCTACTGGCTAATGTGGAGCCAAGCCTTCTCTTGGCACCCGAGAATGTAGGTGCAATCTACATGCGGGGCCCTGATGCCAACCGACCCGCCGAGCGACGGGCCGAGGCTTTGGTCCCCTCCAAGATTTTCTTCGAGTAACGGGTTTTGTTTATGGCGACTTCACTTAGAGACAGTTCAAACATTTCACTTCCTGTCGAAGTCGTGCCAATGAGGCGCAAGCACCTTCAGGAAGTGCTCTCCATAGAGCAGCGGGTGTATCCGACGCCTTGGTCTTTAGCCCTGTTTCTTTCGGAGCTTTCCCTTTCCGCCAGTCGTGCTTACTTTGTCGCCAAGTCCGGACGGCGGGTGATTGGCTATGCAGGAGTGGTGATGGCTGGGAGCGACGCCCATGTGACAACGGTCGCCGTCGATCCCCAATTCCAAGGACGAAGGGTCGGGACAATGCTTATGCTAGCTGTGGTCGAAGAGGCGATAGCTAGGGGGGCCATATCTCTTACCTTAGAAGTCCGTTCCACAAACGTTATTGCTCAGGCGCTTTACAAGAAGTTCGGCTTCGTGTCGGTGGGGCTACGTAAGAACTATTACATAGAAACTGGCGAGGATGCCCTGATCATGTGGGCAAGAGGTATCGACACGGCCTCTTACAGGGCATTGCTCGAATCGATAAAGACGAGCCTTTTTCGGGAGGGGATCTTGTGCACCGCCCCAGTGATAGGCTCTTCAGCTCCTTCTTGATGCGAGGATTACGCGCCTGTGGAGTCCTTGCATATTCCCCAGTATGTCGACTAGGTACCTGAGGTAGCGGTGAGGACGCCTTTGGTACTCGGTTTAGAGACTTCCTGCGACGAAACAGGAGTTGGAGTGGCGCGAGGGCACACTGTTCTGCTTTCTAACGTCCTGGCCTCTCAGGAACGTCTCCACCGAGATTTCGGCGGAGTTGTCCCGGAAATAGCCGCACGAGCGCACCTGGAACACCTGGTACCTGTTGTCCACAGGGCCCTAGAGGACGCAGGAGTGGAGCTAAGAGAGATAGACGCGGTAGCAGTTACTGCAGGACCCGGGCTTGCTGGCGCACTCGTGGTGGGGGTCGCTGCCGCAAAGGCATTGGCAGTAGCTCTCGAAAAGCCCGTCGTGGCAGTCAACCATCTCGAAGGCCATATTTTCTCTGTCTTTCTTGAGTATCCCGAGTTCTCACCTCCGGCTGTTGCGCTCATAGTGTCCGGGGGACACACTCTTCTGATCCACATCGAAGAGATGGGAAAGTACCGGATTTTGGGGGCCACTGTGGACGACGCGGTCGGTGAGGCTTTTGACAAAGTCGCTCGGTTGCTCGGCTTTGGATTTCCGGGAGGTCCGCTGATAGACAGGGCTTCGAAGGAAGGGGATCCACAACGATTGCGCCTACCCCGGCCGATGCGTGGCGAGGGGTTCGACTTTTCCATGGCTGGACTCAAAACAGCTGTAATAAACGCCTTGCAAGAGCTGCATGATCGGGGAGCTCGAATTCGGCGCCACGATGTGGCCGCTGCGTTTCAAGAGGCGGCTGTAGATGTAATGGTGGAGAAAACTGTCGCCGCAGCAAGGGAGGAGGCTGCTGAAAGAGTCTTGGTGTGCGGCGGAGTGGCAGCCAATTCCCGATTGAGAGACAGAATGGAAAAAGTGTGCAAGGCCGAAGGGATCGAGCTGTTCGTCCCCTCGCCCAAGCTCTGCACGGACAACGGTGCGATGATAGCTGCTGCCGGAGCGTTCCGCCTCGAGGTTGACGGTCCGTCGCCCTTGGACTTTCGAGCAGATTCCGGACTACTGTGGCCTTTCGAAGCGCTTGTTGCGCCAACCGACTGCTGACAGTTCAATTTCCGCCCGATAGGAGAAAAGGCCTCGACATTGACAGCGGCGATGGGATAGCAATAATATCCGAATTAGCACTCGATCATGTTGAGTGCTAACGAGCACGGTGTTCGCCTGACAGCCAGCTCTGGGCAGCCAGAGAATACAAGGTGGTTGAGGGGCGAGCGCCGAGCTGTGTTGTACAAGCATCTGTATAAGTCAGTCTTGAATTTAGGGAGGGAAGGAGATGAACCTGAAGCCACTTGAGGACCGAGTAGTCGTCAGACCGAAGGAGGCCGAAGAGACCACGACTTCTGGATTGGTTATTCCCGACACCGCTAAGGAGCGTCCTCAAGAAGGAGAGGTGCTCGCAGTTGGGCCGGGTGCCTACCAGGATGGGCAGCGAATCCCCATGGATGTGAAGGTCGGTGACACCGTCATCTATTCAAAGTACGGGGGCACCGAGATAAAGGTAGACGACGAAGAGCTTCTGATCTTGAGCTCGCGGGATATCCTCGCGATCGTTGAAAAATAGCTAAAAAGAAATCCGATAGATAGCCCAACGTTGGCTTCCTGCGTCAATCGCACACCCGGGGTGGGGGAGTTTTGCCTTTGTCATAGGCGCAGGTACGCAGGAGTCGCATCTGTCTTCTTGAAGGAGTAAAGACATGGCCAAGATGCTCAAGTTTGACGAAGACGCCCGACGCTCCCTTGAAGCGGGTGTTAACAAGCTTGCGGATGCTGTCAGGGTAACGCTCGGCCCGCGGGGCAGAAATGTCGTTCTCGACAAGAAGTGGGGGGCTCCTACCATCACCAACGACGGCGTGACCATAGCCCGCGACGTCGAGTTAGAGGACCCTTGGGAGAATATGGGGGCCCAGCTAGCCAAGGAGGTAGCGACAAAGACGAACGATGTTGCCGGCGACGGTACTACCACAGCTACCGTCTTGGCTCAGGCAATGGTTAGAGAGGGGATGCGCAACGTGGCTGCCGGTGCGAATCCGTTGGCTCTCAAGCGTGGCATCGAGCGTGCAGTGGAGGCAGCCGTAAAGGCGCTGGCGGAAATGGCCACAGAGGTTGACTCCACCTCGAAAATCGCCCAGGTTGCGACAATCTCCGCTAATAACGACGCAGAAATTGGAGAAAAGATTGCCGAGGCGATGGAAAAGGTCGGCCGCGACGGGGTTATCACAGTCGAAGAGTCGAACACGTTCGGCCTCGAGACCGAATATGTCGAGGGAATGCAGTTCGACAAGGGATACATCTCCCCGTATTTCGTCACCGACGCTGAGCGAATGGAGGCCGTACTAGAGGATCCATACATACTCATCGCGAATCAGAAACTCGCTGCTATTCACGAGCTGCTTCCAATCATGGAAAAGGTCATGCAAGCAGGCAGACCCCTATTGGTGATCGCTGAAGACGTCGAGGGCGAAGCTCTGGCCACGCTCGTGGTGAACAAAATTCGAGGGACCTTCAATTCGTGTGCTGTCAAGGCACCGGGCTTCGGAGAGCGTCGGAAAGCAATGCTTCAGGACATAGCGATCCTGACAGGGGGGCAGGTTGTCTCAGAGGAAATCGGATTGAAACTCGAGAATCTCTCCTTAGAGATGCTTGGGCGAGCCCGCAAAGTTACGGTGACTAAAGACTCTACTACGATCGTAGAGGGCGCCGGCTCGAGGTCGGATGTCGAGGCCAGGATCGCCCAGATTCGCCAGGAGATCGAGAAAACCGATTCCGATTGGGATCGCGAGAAGCTCCAAGAGCGCCTAGCAAAGCTGGCTGGAGGTGTTGCGGTTATAAAGGTGGGAGCTGCCACAGAGGTCGAGCTTAAAGAAAAGAAGCATCGGGTCGAAGACGCTCTCTCGGCGACGAAAGCAGCTGTAGAGGAAGGGATTGTGCCTGGAGGTGGCGTAGCTCTTCTGCGTGTGCAGTCTGCGATAGACGCTTTGGATCTGGAGGGCGATCTCAAGACAGGGGCTCGAATCGTTCGCGTCGCTCTAGAGGAGCCGCTGCGCCAGATCGCGAACAACGCAGGCCAAGAGGGATCAGTTGTGGTTCAACGAGTAAAAGAGTTAGAGGGTTCGAAGGGCTACGACGCAGCTAAGGGCGAGTACACTGATCTCATCGAGGCTGGGGTTATCGATCCAGCAAAAGTAACTCGATCTGCTCTACAAAACGCGGCTTCTATTGCAGCACTGGTACTAACGACCGAGGCGCTAGTTGCTGAGAAGCCCGAGGAGGAAAAGGCCCAAAGTCACGCCGGTCCGGCTAGTGGCATGGGCATGATGTAGCCGTTTTTTGAAGTTGCAACGGGGGCTCGCGCGCAAAAGACGCGCGGGCCCTTGGTGTTTTTAAAAGAGCCCGGATCCTCATCGCACCTCTGCGCAGAGGGCCTGCGCACGAAAATTTTCTCAATTTTTCCTAAAGAGAGATGGGTCTGAATCCGACACCCATTACAGACAGCACCCCGAAAATCCTGTCTCGGACCGTGGAAGGCCAGCCCGCTGGGGAGGCTGGCCTTCTTGTTTTGGACCTTCTCTTTCTTTTTGCCTGCATGTGGCGCGTGGCACCTACCTTCTGCATTCCTCGAAATGGATCCCCACAAGTTTCGGGTGTTAGACGACCCATCCAAGAAGCTTCCCCAGATGAATGCATTCGGAGAGCTGGATTTACCCCCCGTGGTAGCCTAGTCTTTCAGGCAGTGCTCGGCTCGCTTTTCGCCGATGGAGGCATCGAAGATGGCAGAAATATCAAGGAGTGGTTACCTAACTTGAAAGCAGCGCGCAGAGCTGATTACCTCAGTAACCTCAGCACGCATCCGATTCTTGATTCAGAAACTTTTTTTTCCAAAGTAGCGCAGGCTACGCTCGATGTATCCGAAGATCTAGATTCCGACCGGGAGCTAGAAGAGCTCTCTGAAGCAAGGTCCGCGAACTTCCGCACTGCCTCGGTGCTCGTTCCCCTCTTCGGCGGTGACAAGGGACCGGGTGTGCTGCTTGTGAAGCGCTCCGACAAAGTGAGCCTACACAAAGGGGAGATATGCTTTCCGGGAGGCAGCTTGGAGGAGTCCGACAGCGGTGCTCTGGAAGCTGCGCTAAGAGAAACTCAAGAAGAGATCGGTCTGAGCAGAGAGAACATAGAAATCCTTGGCCGCTTACCCGCCGGGTTAACTGCTGTCACCTCGTACCTAGTGATTCCGTTTGTCGGAGTAATCCCTTTCGAACCGGACAAGGTCACACCGCAGCCGTCGGAAGTTGCCGACGTTATGTGGGTTTCGATCTCGGAGTTGGTACGAGATGGATCTTATCGAACGGAGCCGAGGCGACTCCATGGGATAGAGAAAGCCATGCACTTTTTCGATCTTGCAAACGGTGAAACAGTTTGGGGATTGACTGCAAGGATTCTTCACGAACTGTTGGTGAGGGCAGGGGTTTTCTCGCTTAACTCACGGCGGTGACCACCGCCACGATGAGAGGTGTAGTAATTAGTGCTGGGAGGTAGTCAGCCACCGGCAAGTCCTCGACCTTCGATAGCTTCATCCCAATGCTTATAACTATCAAACCGCCTGCGGCTGTCATCTCTGAGACGAGCCGTTCTGAGAGTAGGGGAGCTACGAGTCCTGCTGCCAAAGTTAGTCCCCCCTGGAAGACCAAAATCACGGCTGCCGATAAGTAAACACCTGCGCCAAGCGCGGCAGCAAAGGCCATGGAGGCGAACCCATCCATGGCGGCCTTCACGATCAGCAGCTCCGGATGCGCGTTGGCACCGTCCTGAATGGCCCCAAGCAGTGTCATAGGTCCAACGCAGAAAACCAGAGACGGAAGAACAACTGCGTCGTGGAGTCGGGATCTCGAGAGAGTCATCTGGTCCTTGGATCGAGAAACCAGAGATTCCAGTCTGTCATCGAGTCGTAGGCACGACCCCACAACCACTCCACTGAGTAGGCCTCCTAACATGATCAAAACGTTGCTGGTCTGCATAGCCTGACGGATTCCCAATGCGATGGTGAAGACGCCCAGAGCTTTTGGAATGACCTCTTTTACGTGTCGGGGAAGCGCCCTCCGGGCGAGGACCCCAACAGTTGTGCCAGTGAGGACAGTTGAGACGTTGACGGCGGTCCCTAGGCCTCGCACATCCACGCACCGTTCTAGCCTGAGACCGTCCCGATGCGGTCATTTTCCTCCTGGACGAGGGAGTCTTCTACTTTTCTGAAAAGAGGCTCCACTCCTACCAGAGGGGTCCCCCCTTCGATGCGCCCTGCCCGCCACCCCTCTGGCTTCTCCGGTGCGCCGTAGAACCCAGCAAGTTTTTCCGAGGAGAACGGCAGGAAGGGCCAGAACAACACGCGTAATGACTCGACAACTTGAACTGCTGTCCAAACAACGGTGGCTGCCTCTTGGCGACTGGTCTTGATGAGTTCCCAAGGCACACGGCGGTTTAGGTATCCGTTGGCAGTCTGGGCTAGCGAAAGAGCCTCTTTGAGTGCGTTTCTGAATCGACAGCCGGCGAGCTCGGCACCAACTCTATCGAATGTGGTATTACAAGTTTGCAAGAGCGCATGTTCTTCTTCCCCCAGCTCTCCGGGATGCGGAACACGTCCCTCGAAGTTTGAGCGCGCGAAGCTGAGCACGCGGTGAACAAAGTTGCCGTAGGTGGCGACCAGCTCGGTGTTGACACGGGTTTGGTACTTTTCCCAGCTGAAATCAGAGTCTTGAGTCTCTGGCATTTCCGCGCACAAGACGAAGCGAAGAGGATCGGGAGGATGGCGCTGCAAGTAGTCCGGGAGCCATACAGCCCAATTCCTCCCTCTGGAAAACTGCTCGCCTTTGAAGTTCAAGTACTCGTTGGCTGGAACGTCGTAAGGGAGAGCTAGCCCCTCGTAGCCCATGAGCATTGCCGGCCAAATTATGGTGTGAAAAGGGATGTTGTCCTTTCCTATGAAGTAATACGGCTTGACTTCTTCGCCGGCGTCCCAGAAGCGGTGCCATGCTTCTGCATCTCCGGTTCGTTGTGCCCATTCGACAGAAGCCGATAAGTATCCACAGACGGCTTCGAACCACACATAGATTCTTTTGTCTTGGTACCCTTCTAGTGGAATTGGCACTCCCCAGAGAATGTCTCTAGTAATAGGGCGTGGCTTGAGGCCTTCTTCTAGCATCCCCAAGGTGAAGTTGCGAACGTTTGGTTTCCAGTGCGCCTGCGCCGACACCCACTCTTTTAAGGGCTTTTCGAACTTGTCGAGTGCCAAGAAGAAATGTGCGGATTCTCTGACCACCGGGCTGGAGCCACATATTCTGCACTTTGGATGGATGAGTTCAAGAGCGTCTAGTGGCTTGCCGCAGTTATCGCACTGATCACCCCTGGCGCGTTCAAAACCACAGTTGGGACAGAGCCCTTCGACGTAGCGATCGGGTAAGAACCGACGGTCTTCTTCGCAAAACAGGTGCGGGGTGGTGTCCTCGAAAATGTATCCCTTCTTGTAAAGGGTCAAAAACATGTCCTGGGCTATCCGCCGATGGTTATCGGTCCCAGTCCGCGTGTACAAATCCCATGAGACCCCAAGTTTTTCCCAGCATTCCAAGAGGACCGCGTGGTAGCGATTGGCTATGTCTTCAGGCGACACTCCCTCTTGGTCGGCCCTTACCGTTATCGGCGTTCCGTGTTCGTCGGATCCCGAAACCATAAGGACCTCGTTTCCTGCCAGCCGGTGGTACCTAGCGAAAATGTCGGCAGGAAGATACACTCCGGCCACATGTCCGAGGTGTGGCCAACCTGATACGTAAGGCCATGCGACTCCAATGAATATTCTCTCGGGCACCTTTCCTCCGAAGGCTGTTATTAGCTATCGGCATAGAACACGCTCGATAGTACCGCCGGGTCGCTGCCTGCGACACAGCCTTAGGTCATTAAGTACGGGACATAGAGTATGGGACATTAGGCTAGCGGTGATAGAACGCTTGCTTACTTAGAGCTGCCATTCCGACAATGGTGTCCTTCTGCGCTATGCTCTGTGATTAGCTGGTGTGAGAATATGGGCGCGGTAGTGCGAGGCGGACTATCAGGTAGGTGAGACGTGGAGATCGAAGTAGGCATAGGTAAATCGGCCAGACGGGCTTACGGGCTAGACGAGATCGCTATTGTACCGAGCCGGAGAACTAGAGATCCCGACGACGTAAGCATTGTTTGGGAGATCGACGCGTTCCGATTTGAGCTTCCTCTAATAGCAGCTGCGATGGATGGTGTCGTTAGCCCAACTACGGCCGTGGAGATCGGAAGGCTGGGCGGACTGGCCTGCCTGAATCTGGAAGGTCTGTGGACGCGCTATGAAGATCCCGAGCCATATCTAGACGAGATTGCCTCTCTTCCAGCCGAGCAAGCCACACGGCGAATGCAAGAGATCTACCAGGAGCCCGTAAAAGAGGAACTCATCTACAAACGCATACAAGAGATCAAGGGCGCCGGCGTGGTGGCGTGCGGATCCCTCACTCCGCAAAGAGTGCGACAATTCTTGGACGCTGTTCTTCAGGCAGAGCTCGACATCTTGGTCATCCAGGGAACCGTAGTGTCAGCAGAGCATGTATCGACCAAAACTGAGCCGCTCAACCTGAAGCGACTCATCCGTGAGCTCGACCTTCCGGTAATAGTAGGCGGGTGCGCGTCTTACACCACGGCGCTCCACCTGATGCGGACTGGTGCTGTGGGGGTGCTCGTCGGAGTCGGACCCGGCCACGCATGCACGACCAGAGGGGTCCTAGGTGTGGGGGTGCCCCAGGCCACAGCAATTGCGGACGCCGCTGGCGCCAGAATGCGCCATCTTGACGAGACTGGCCGCTACGTGCACGTGATAGCGGACGGTGGGATGCGGACGGGCGGGGATATCGCCAAGGCGATCGCGTGTGGGGCAGATGCTGTCATGTTGGGCTCACCGTTAGCAGCAGCGCAAGAGGCGCCAGGGCGGGGTTTCCACTGGGGGATGGCCACTTTCCATCCGACCCTTCCCAGAGGGACTCGTATTCGAGTGGGGCAGAGGGCGCCTCTGCAAGAAATCTTGATAGGTCCCGCTCACGAGAACGATGGGACGCTCAATTTGTTTGGTGCGCTTCGAATGTCAATGGCAACGTGCGGCTACCAGAACATAAAAGAGTTTCAGAAGGCGGAGATTATGGTCGCGCCTTCCCTACACACCGAGGGCAAAAGCATTCAAAAGGCCCAGGGTGTGGGCATGGGTTGAGCGCCCGGTTGCGTTAATAACGGCCTGCTCCATTCGTCTATTTGTTGACCCAAAGATAGAGACCGAAAGGAGCTGTGGCTCACGGAGTTTGGTCCGTCGAGTCGGAGATCAAAGTGATCTATAGGGCCGTGAAGCCTCCGATCCGCTTCTATGTGGGAGTCGGTGGGACGGCACAGCTCGTTGTGCTTGGCGCGACTCGACTGGGGCCCGTGGCGAAGCGGCCGGGAGTCGCTAGTGCCGCAGCGACAGCAGTGGCATTTATGGCATTTTTCTTAGCTGGGTTGGTCGCCCAGAGAGGTTCAAGGGGACCTGCCAGAGTAGTGTGGGCTCTCTTCGGGAGTTTCTGGGCGGGGTTTGGGTTTTGGGTGGTGTCGGTTCCCTTTTCTCTAACAGCGCCCCTCCCTGTCAATTCGGCGTCATTTCCGCTTCCGGCCTTTGTTTATCCGTTTCCCTTTACGTATCACGACTTCGATGTTTCCAGAGATCTTGCTGCGGTACTGTTCATGTCTGCGCTTTCTGGCCTCACCTCCGGAGGATTGGGACTGATGGCTGAAGCTTTGGGCAGTGCGTCGGTTGGTCGCGCGAGTTCCTATGAGACTGGAAACGACACAAGCGCAAACGAAGATGTGTCGGAGTTGGGCTAAATTGCGGGAAGCGGCTCGATGAGCGAAGGATGGATGCGAACCTCGTAGCTTATATGGCCTGACCTTACCTCCTCTGGGAGTCGCTCGAGCTGTGATAGGCAGAGGGATCTTGCAGAATCGATATCTACGTCTGTCGTAGTTTTTCCGTCCGCCATGACGTCCGTGAGGAGGGGTTGAAAGGTTAGGACCTCCTCGTTCATACCGCTGTCGCTAAATTTTTCCCACTCGGACGCGCTCGTTATCCCGAGTAAATCAGAAGGGGTGCCGCGATCGTCATCAACAGCGAAACGGGCAGGCACCAATATATCGTATGCGAAGGTGTCATCGGGTTTTAGCGCTCGATACACCTGCTTGGGGCCCGGAAAGGTGGCTTTTTGAGGGGAAAGCTTTACAACGTCCCTGTCTGCATAACGAACCAGTTTGTAGACGATGTCGAGGTTTGGAGCATCGGATGATGTGGATAGCTCCGTACCGACTCCGAATGCGTCTACGGGGATACCTCCCTCTACAACCTCCGCGATCTTATGATCGGAGATATTTCCGCTGGCGAAAATCTGCATCCAGTTGCACCCTGCTTCGTCGAGTATTTGCCGAACTTTGATTGCGTACTCGGCCAAGTTCCCCGAATCGATCCTTACTCCCCTAAGCCTTACTCCTTGCGCTTCGAACTCCTTGGCTACTTTGGCCGCTTTCCGAGCCCCTTCCAATGTCTGGAAGGTATCTATGAGGAGAATGCTCCGCTCTCCAAATCGCTGTGCAAAGGCTCTGAACGCCTCCGTTTCGTCGCCGAAAGCTTGTACGAACGAGTGAGCCATCGTGCCTGCGGGGGGTATACCGTACAAGGCGGCCGCCTCAAGGTTTGATGTGGCCTGAAACCCGGCAATGTATGCGGCTCTTGCAGTTGTCGCTGCACTCTCTGGGCTGTGGGCTCTTCTGGCCCCGAAGTCCACTAAAGCCCTACCACGGGCCGCGATGTAGCAGAGGGCAGCTTTAGAGGCCACAAGAGTTGCGTGCTGGATTTTGTTTATTACGAGAGTCTCTACTATCTGGGCAATAGGGAGTGGAGCAGTGACCTCCAATACAGGCTCTTGAGCGAAGGCAACAGACCCCTCGGCCATCGCTCTCACGGAGCCGGTGAACGAGAAATCACCCAAGAACTCGAGGAACTCGGACCTGTACAAGCCCAGGCTTTTTAGGTACTCGATGTCGGATCCACAGAATCGGAGAGTTTCGAGCGACTGAAGAAGTTCTTTCAGACCACAAAAAACAATAAAGGGTCTGCTCGGGGGCAGACGGCGGCAGAATAAGCTGAACACCGCTGGCTCAAACATGTTGAGATCGAAGTAGACCGAAGCCATGTTGATCTCGTAGAGGTCTGTAAAAAGTGCCGAAGTTGTCCGGTATGGGTGGGGAGAATTCACTCTCGATCCGCCGCTCATGGTTAGCTCTGTACTGTAGCCAGCATTGGACATCTAATTTTGCGATAGAAGGTCGAGATGCGCCGGCGTGATTGTGTTTTGGTAGTCGATTTCGGTGCGCAGTACGCGCAGTTGATAGCAAGGCGCATTCGCGACGCCAAGGTCTACTCTGAGATCGTAGCGCCTTCGGATCTAAAACGGCGTATTGCGGCTGGGGGAGTAATAGGCCTAGTACTTTCCGGTGGCCCCAAGTCAGTGTACGCCAACGACGCTCCCCGTATCGACCTCACTGAACTGGTAGGCGGTGTGCCAATGCTGGGGATTTGTTACGGCGCACAACTTATCGCAGACCAACTGGGAGGCGAGGTTCGGCGGACCGGAGTCGCAGAGTTCGGCAGAACCATGCTGAGATCCGTTTCTGGCTCTGTTCTCTTGGGAGAACTTCCCGAAGAGAACATCGTCTGGATGAGTCACAACGATGTGATCACGGCTCCTCCTGGCAACGCGGTGGTCACCGGATCCACGGACGCGAGTCCGGTCGCCGCATTCGAGGATCTTCGAAACGAGGTATACGGTGTGCAGTTTCATCCCGAGGTAGTACACACCGAACGAGGAGACGAGATTCTCAAGCGCTTTCTCTTCGAAGTTTGTGGTGCTAGCCCTTCTTACACGACGGTGTCCGTAATAGATGCTGCTGTCGAGGAAATCAGGGCGAGAGTGGGAGACGAGCGAGTTCTGTGTGGACTGTCAGGAGGTGTTGACTCCGCGGTTGCCGCAGCCCTAGTACACAAGGCGGTGGGAGACAAGTTGGTGTGCGTGTTTGTGGACCACGGGCTGCTACGCAAAGGCGAGGCAGAAGCTGTGGTGCGAACGTTTCGAGAACGAATGGGGATGAATTTGGTCGAGGTGAAGGCTGCAGACAGGTTTTTACAGCGTTTAAAAGGCGTGACGGATCCCGAGGAAAAGAGAAAGGCGATAGGCGAAACTTTCATTCGCGTATTTGAGGAGGTAGCACGCGGAGGTCTCGGTCCAGACAGTGCCCAGCCTCGTTTAAGAGTTTCTCACGAGAGAGAACCAGCTAGTCAACAAGCATCGCTTAGTAAAGGAGAGCTAAAAGAAGTCCCGCGGTTTTTAGTGCAGGGCACTCTCTATCCCGACATAGTCGAGTCGGGGACTTCACAGTCAGCCACGATAAAGAGCCATCACAACGTGGGCGGCCTTCCCGAGACAATGGACTTTGAACTGATCGAGCCATTGAGAAATTTGTTCAAAGACGAAGTGCGGCGAATAGGCGAGGAGCTCGGTCTCTCTGAGGAGATCGTTTGGCGGCAACCTTTTCCGGGACCCGGTCTTGCCGTGAGAATCATTGGTGAGGTGTCGCCCGAGCGTCTCGAGATCTTGAGAGAGGCCGACGCCATCGTCCTTGAGGAGATCAAGCGGGCTGGCCTATATAAGGAGCTGTGGCAGAGCTTTGCCGTTCTCCCTGCCATCAAAAGCGTGGGGGTCATGGGAGACGAGCGGACCTATGCATATCCAGTGATCGTTAGGGCGGTCAAGAGTGAGGATGCAATGACCGCCGACTGGGCGCGCCTTCCTTACGAGGTTCTAGAGCGAATCGCGACCCGCATAATCAACGAAGTCGAGGGAGTGAACCGGGTCGCTTACGACATCAGTTCCAAGCCTCCTGCGACTATCGAGTGGGAGTAAGGCTGTGGACCCGAAAACTGAACTCACGCGCTATGTGGTGTTTCAGATCGGAAACGATAGGTATGCGTGCCCGCTGGAGAACGTGGCCGAGATCAGTCGCATACCAGCTGTCACGCCTGTCCCGCGCACCGATGACTTTGTTGTGGGAGTCGCCAACTTGCGTGGAAACATCGTGACGATACTGGATCTCAAGCCTTTGTTGGGCATTCCCGAAGATGAAGACAAGCCACTCTCGCAGTACAGGATGCTGATAGTAGCGCACGATAACCTAACGGCAGCTATAGTCGTCGACCGTGTCGAGGGAGTTGTCACGATGGCCGTGTCCGATCTGGAGCCCCCCCTTCCCGGTGTTCCCGAGCAAATAAGACCGTGGATCTTGGGGCAATTCAGGCATGGGGACTCCCTTGCGGGCGCCATCGACCCCGCAATTATCGCTGGCTTGCGAGAATTGTTGGAGAAACCAGTCTGAGGGTGGAGGAACAGGCTGAGTTGACTCGGTGTCCTGTCCGAAGGGTCCGCTTATACGAGTACGGCAAAAGGCTGGGAGCAACCAGTGAGTAGCTGGATGCAGGACGAGTCTCTTCTGCAAACCTTTCGTTCGGAGGTCTCCGAGCGGATCGCCTCTCTTCAGGCCGGACTACTGCAGCTCGAGGAGACTCCCGACAATCCCGACGTCATGAATGCGATCTTCAGGGACGCTCACACCATCAAAGGCTCCGCCAAAATGATGGGCTTCGTGGCAATAAAAGAGCTTGCACACCGAATGGAAGACGTCTTGGGGGATGTAAAGGATGGCCGTCTGGCGCTGGGACCAAGTCTCGCTGATATTTTGCTCCACTCCTCCGACCAGATCGTTGCATTGCTGGACTCGCTGGATCGCCCCGACGAGATTCCCAACGCAGCGCGTGCATTGATCCGAGCACTTGAGGAAGCGCGGATCAGAGGAGGATCGGCGAGAAACACGCAGCGGTTAGGGGAAGCGAGGGAAGCCAAGTCCGAAAGAGCTGCCCAGGTCGCTCGGGAGCAAGGAGAGGAGAACGCCCAGCTTGCTTCGGCTTCTGCTGAACTGTCGGGCGGACGTAGTAGAGAAAACATGCCACCAGAAACGCACGCCGACCTTTCTCCAGAATCGATCGAAATCCAAACTGCCGATCGTGCCGCTGCAGGAGGGCAGGCGGATCGGTCTCGTGATGAGAAAATACATCCTCGCAATTCTGAGCAGGCGAAGCGGCCCTGGCAGCAGAGAGGGGGTCGAGAGGGAGATGAGGGCGCAGCTAAAGGAGAACCCCGAAGGTCAGGGAGCGACCAGACCGAGTCATCCAGTCCTAGAGCCCCTTCTTCGCTCGGAGAAACTCTTGGAGCGGCTCGCATCGCAAAAAAGATCCATGTGAGGGCTCGGCAGCTCAAGGGATCAACAGACTCTGCAATTGCGGGGCCCTCTCCGTCGAACGAAGCAGCTATGCACGAGTCGCCTCCAGCAAAAGCCGGAGCAGAAGCTGGGGTTTCGGTGAGGTCGGAGACTTTCGTAAATCCGATTGGCCAGAGTATACGTATCGAGGCATCGAAGGTGTATGAGCTCATCGATCAGGCGGGAGAGGCTGTAATAGGAGAGGTCAGGATCGAAGAGCTCGCCAGACGTCTTTCCGATTTCATGCGAGATCTCGAAGCGCGAATGCGGCGATTCAGGCACAAGCAGGATTCGAACGCTTTTCTGTCGGCTCTGGAGGAAGTGCGCCAGAAGGTCGGATCGATAAGCTCACAGCTGATAGAAACCGTTCTCTCTCAGACCCGCAGCCTCGATCGCCTCCAAGAGCAGGCTATGGGACTCGCCATGCTTCCCACCGCGTCGATCTTCGCTCCCTTCCCTCGCCTTGTGCGAAACCTCTCACGGGAGTTGAGCAAAGAGGTGGAGCTTGAGCTCGATGGTGGAGGGACCGAGCTGGACAAGCAAGTTCTGGAACAGATCGTCGATCCGATAAGACACCTTCTTATCAACGCTGTGGATCACGGAATCGAGCGGCCCGAGGAGCGCCTCAAGGCAGGTAAACCTCGCAAGGGGACTGTCCGAGTCGCCGCTCGCCAACGAGGGCGCCAAGTCGTTATAGAAGTTAGTGACGACGGAAGGGGTATCGATCCTGCTCGAGTGAGAGAAGCCGCCCTAAAGAAGGGTTTAATTCTTGACGCTGACGAGCTATCAGAGTCAGAGAGCCTCTCGCTTTTGTTTCGTCCGGGATTTTCAACGGCCGGGTGGGTCACGGATACCTCCGGCCGGGGCGTGGGGCTCGACGTCGTAAAAGAGGCTGTAGACCGCTTAAAAGGAACGGTCGAGGTTTACTCGAAGGTAGGAGAAGGAACGACCTTCTCCATCACTCTCCCCATCACTCTTGCGATAGTGGACGTACTATTGGTCGACCTAGGAGGCCAGGACTTCGCTATTCCCGTTGCCTCGGTAGATGAAGTGTTATCGCCCCAAGATCAAGAGGTAAAAGAGGTAGCTGGGACAACCTGCGTCGTATGGAGAGGTCGCTCGGTAGCGCTTTTCGATTTGCACTCGATTCTAGGGGTGCCAGGCTACAACGAATCGAGCTCGCCTCAGAGCCGCTCCGAGGCTGGAAACGCGGCTTACATATCGCATCCCAATAATCTCTCGGGCTCTGGAGATCCTACCGATGAAAGCGGCGGTGCCGGCCCGGCCCTGATTCTCAGCAGTGGGACTCGCAGGATTGCTGCACGGGTGGACGCTCTGATAGGTCAGCAGGAGGTTGTCATCAAAGGTGTGGGTTCTTTCTTACCGAGAATCCGGCACATCGCCGGGGCTTCGATTTTGGGCGACGGGCGCGTCGTACTCGTACTGGATCCAAACGAGTTGATAGATACGGCACGGCGTCCAGGCGGATTCGGAGTAACTAGCCCCAGACGGAGAAAGCTGATCTCTAAGACTGGCGCAGCTCCCCGTCGAAAACTGTTGGTCGTCGACGACTCACTCGCTATACGAGAAATGCTGCGTTCGATTTTCGAGGCTGCCGGCTACGACGTCGAAATTGCAATTGACGGACAAGATGCACTTGGAATCTTGCAGACATCCAAGGTGGACGGGGTGGTGACCGACGTAGAGATGCCTCGCCTGGACGGATTTTCTTTGTGCGAAGCAATAAGAGCTAGACCCGACACCTCCGAGTTGCCGGTGATCATGGTTACTGGGCTCGAGAAAGAAGAAGACAAGAGGCGGGGTCTAGAAGTAGGCGCCAATGCATATATCGTCAAGTCCGCTTTTGACCAAAGCGCTCTCTTGGATGCGGTGAGAAGCCTTGTCGGATCGGCTTGACGAGCTAGAGAGAGCTGCAAATCGCATTCGCGTCCTGGTGTGCGAAGACTCGAAGACCGATCGCGAGGTTTTGGTTCGCCTCCTAATCCACAACGAAGGAATAGAGGTTGTGGCGGTGGCTGAGAGGGGAGAGGACGTCATACCTTACCTTGAACGTTTCGATCCTGACATAGTCACTCTCGACATCAACCTTCCAGGTAAATCGGGCATCGAGGTAATCGATGAGGTCATGGCCAAACACCCCATCCCCATCCTCGTTATATCCGGTCAAGCTGGAGATCCTAGTGTCGCAATGGAGGCACTTGCCGCAGGAGCCGTGGAGATTATTGCAAAGCCCGAAATTGACTCAGATGATGGCTTCGAGGCCCAAGCAGTGCGGCTCGGGGATCTTTTGCGAACCCTCTCGAAGGTGAAAGTTATCAGGCATCTCAGGGCGCGCCTTGGCGGTTTTGGAAAGTACTCGGCCATCGAAAAAGCCCGCGTAGAAGCTATAGAACCGGCTGTTGCTTCGCCGAAAAAGATCGTAGGGCTTGCGGCATCGACCGGTGGTCCCCAGGCGCTCAAAGCTGTCCTGGCGGAACTGGGACCCGATTTTCCTGCGCCGGTCCTCGTCGTCCAGCACATTGCAAAGGGGTTTACCGGTGGGTTCGTGGAGTGGCTGCAAACTGCAACTAGTCCCGAGGTCCGGTTAGCCCAAGACGGGGAGCCTCTTCGGGCCGGCGTGGTCTATGTTGGACCCGAGGATTATCACATGATCGTGCGAGGCGGCACGGTGATCCTGAAGCCCCCCGATCCCAAAGACAAGCACTGTCCCTCTGCGGACAAGTTATTCGCTAGCATGGCATCAGAGGTTGGAAGCGGAGCGGTGTGCGTGATACTTACGGGGATGGGAAACGACGGAGCGTCAGGTGCAATGCAGGCCAAGGCGAAGGGTGCTTTGGTGATCGTACAGGACGAGCTATCCAGCGTCGTCTACGGGATGCCCAGGGCAGCTTTGGAGTCGGGAGCGGCAACCTATGTCGTCTCATTGGGGCGCATGGCGGACGCGATAAGAGCAGCCGTAAGTACCGATACAGAGCAAGCTTTACCGGAGAGCAGGTGAGAATGCTCAAGAGAGGGAGGAACCCTTGGGCAAGGCCAAGATTTTAGTGGCAGACGACTCGGCTACGCTGCAAAAGGTTGTCAAGGCAGTGTTGAGCCAGCAGGGATACGACGTCGTCCTGGCTGATGATGGCTTAGAAGCAATACGCAAGTTCTACCAAGAGCGCCCCGACGCCGTAATCTGCGACATTCTGATGCCGAAGATGAACGGCTACCTCGTGTGTCGCCTCCTCAAGGAGGACTGGTCTGCTGAGTCTGTCCCCTTTATCATGCTCACCTCCCAGGACGCTCCATCCGACCGTTACCGGGGCCTGAAAACTGGAGCAGATGCATACCTTTCCAAGGATTTCGACGCGTCCATGCTACTAAAGGCCGTGGACGAAGCCCTTGCCTCGGTGGCCGATCGAGAAAAAACACCGCTGGCTGACGAGGAAAGAGCTGAGATGTCCGACGCCGAGATCCTGGCCCGGGTCGGGGACATGCTGGATCGTAAACTTTACGAGGCTACTCTTATCGGAGAGGTCAACAAGCTGGCCGCTGTGTCCAGTGACTACGGTGATTTGGTCGCCAACCTACTGTCATTGATTGGATCATTTATCGAGTTTTCGATGGCAGCTATTGCTCTTATCGGTGAAGAAAGTGTCGGAGTCGCCGTAGCAGAGCCGGCTACCTACGAAGACTTCCAAGAAGTTGTCGCCCACATCGTAGACAATATGAACGCGTATGGTGACAAGGCCCTGGCACCCGAAGATGTGAACGTCTGGGCCATTGATCCCGATCAAAATCTCGGTAAGGCCGAGGAGCCAATTCACCCTCTATCGACTTTCGTGTGTATGCCGCTGAGGACACAGGACTCGATTGTCGCTCTGCTTGCTATCTGCTCTAAGCGAGCCAATGCATTTGGCGAGAAAGATCTTTCGACCCTGAGGCTTATAGAGCCTGCGGTAGCAGTGGTCGTGGACAACGGAAGGCTGTACGACCAGGCACGGCTAGGCTGAAGAGCGAACCGAGTACGGGGTGGCAGGCGATTCATTCGAATTTCTGGACGACAAAGTATTCAAAAGGATCGGCGATTTAATCGAGCACGCAACGGGGATCAGCTTCGATGAGAAGAAGCGTGAGATCCTCCGGCTTCACTTGAAAGAGCGGGCGATCGCTACCGGTTGTTCGAGCTTCTCTGACTACCTTGCGCTCCTTGAATCTCCTTCTGGTGCCAAGGAGATGGAGGAGTTGTCCAACAGAATCGTTGTACACCAGACAGAGTTTTTCCGGAACCGTCCGCAGTTTGAGGCGTTGGAAAAGCTCGTACTTCCCGAGTTGCTTGCCGAGGCAGCAGGGACTGGACGCACGCTTAAAGTGTGGTCTGCGGGTTGCTCTTCCGGAGAGGAGCCATACTCAATTGCGATGGTTGTGGCCAAGGTCTTAGGTTCGGGGTTAGGAGCTTGGAACGTGGAGATAGTGGGCACCGATATCTCCGGACCGATCCTGTCTAGGGCGATACAGGCTCGATATCCTGCCAAGGCGGCTCGTACGGTTCCCGAACCGTACAAGTCTTTGTATCTTCGGGAAACATCCGATGGCGGTTTCGAAGTCGCCGAGGAGATAAAAGCTCTCGTTTCTTTCAAGGTTCACAATCTCGTAAAAGAGGAGCCGCCTGCCGAAGTACTGCCCGGGGCCCAGCTGGTGTTCTGTCGCAACGTGACCATCTACTTCTCACAAGGATCGCTGCTGCGTGCCATATCCAACATGGAGGCCGCACTGAGACCGGGTGGCTACCTCTTCTTGGGACATTCCGAGAGCCTTCTTGGGGTAGACCACTGCTTTGAACTAGTGGATTTAGCGGCGACGTTTGCCTATCGCAAGCCTAAGAGCCCTCAAGCCGTCCCACAAGCACTACAGCGTGCCATAAAGCGAACAAGGGAGAGCGGAGCTGGGGCGCAGCAAGAGAGCGCAGGGAGGCCTCCACCTAGCGGTATCAGGCCGGGGATGTCGCGTTCTGCCGCCCCACCTCTACATCCGATGCGTGGGAGCGATGAGCTAGCCGAGGTCGGCTTGAGCACGCCCGTAGGTCAGGAGTTCAACTCTGAAAGGCATGTATCCTCTCTGAGGAGCGAAGATGAGGCTCGAGTAAAGGAAGTCGTTGCTGCTGTTCAGGGACGGTTGGAAAAGGGAGATCCGAGAGGAGCGCTGTCTCTCGTAGAAAAAGAAATCGCCCGCACTCCTACCAACGCGGCTCTTCATTTCTTACACGGCTCCGCCTTGCACGTTCTCGGAGAAGATGGCGCAGCAGCTGCGGCATTTGGGAAGTCCATATACTGCGACGCTCGTTTTTCTCTGGCGTACTTTTACAGGGCTATCTTGCATGAAGACCAGGGGAACCTCAAAGCCGCGACCCGGGACTATGCTGCTGCCATGCGGCTTTTGGAGGCCGACTCGCCCGGAAAATGGGATCCGTACTTAGAGGCAATGGATCACTCTCAACTTGTAGAGGTGTGTCGTCAGAAGCTAGTCAAACTGGCTAGAGTTTCGGAAGAAGTGAGATGAGCGCCGATCGCAAAGACGAGCCACCTGCACAGTCGCTTTACAAGCCTGACATTCAGCCAAGCACAGTGCCGGAAACGCCACAGATTGAAAAGGTGGAGTTGGAAGGAACGGAGCGATCCCTCGAGCGGGTGCAGGACCGATATCCGGTGATAAGGAGCCTAGAGGATTACCCATCCCGAGTACGAGAAGACGAGCCCGAAGCATTCGAGCACGCCACGACCGAAAAGGTCCTTCTCTTCCGGGTCGCTTACTTGCGCCTAGCCATCCCATTAGACCGGATAAGGATCGTACAGCGCGCCGAGGGAATAAAACCGCTCCCCGAGTCTCCGAGGCACGTTGTCGGTCTAATGGAGCTGGGTCCGTCAGAAGCTATACCTGTTGTAGACCTTGCACACTCCTTAGGGATCAGGAATACCACTGAGGGTGGTGGGGAGGACTCTAAACGAGTACAGCGTATGCTCGAGTCGACGGGCGGTGTCAAAGAGCATGTTCTCGTTTACAACTCCGACCGCGGGACAGTTGGATTTATGATCGATCGTGCCGAGGCAGTCGTTGAGGCAGCAACAAATCCTCTTCCTGCAGCCCTTGAGGGTGCGGAGGATTCTTCCCTCACAGGGCTCGCACGATTCGAAAACGAGACAGCGTACCTCATCGACTTGGAGCGTCACGTTCCCAAGCGATGACGTCGAGGCCGGACCGAGGCGCTTTCAAGCTGCTATCAAGTGCTCAAGCTGAAGACGCAGTCGTGTCGTTGCTTTCCAGAGCTCTTTCCAGTTTTGGGCTTATTGCTAGGGAAAGGAACGCAAGAAGCGACTCTTTTACCTGACTTCTGTTTCGCACATCCGCTACAACTATGAAGTCCAAATCAGCGATGCCAAGAGTTACGGCTATCTCGGTTTTTAGTGCGTCTAAATCCCCCAAGGATGTCGCCTCGCTGCTCGGCGTGTTGATAACGACCAAAAAGGGCCACTTCCCATCCTTAACGAAGTACCTGAAGTACTCGGCCGCCTCCTCGTACGATTCTTTTTGGCCAGCCCGCACAATCAAAATGAATCCGAGCATTCCCTCCTTCCATGCCTGCCAAAAGTCCCTCAGTTCTTCTTGAGTCCGCATGCCGTATAGGTAGATTACGAGTTCTTTGGAGATGGTGATACGGCCGAAGTCGATCGAGATCGTCCCCTTTCCACGGGGATGGGGTTCTTGGGTGGCAACCGTCATGTCAGCGATGGTTCTGACAAATGTCGTCTTGCCCGATCCCGGGGCCCCGGTGACGACAACCTTAACTGGAGCTGATGATTGCTGGCCGAGAAGTGCCAAAGATGCGAACCTCTTCTATCGAAAAAAGTTTCCTTTTACCGAAGCGATTTTGGCCGACAAGGGCACCTTCTACAGAATATCGCTGCCGATCACAGCCTCCTTTCTGTAACTGTGCCCTGAGGGGGCAGCTTCTTTGCCTATGTTTCGACAAGACGGAAGCGTTTTGAACCCTAGTGTGGCATGAGTTATCAGAAGGCATAGTAGCGACTCCGGCGTTCACAATGCAGTTTGGAGCCGGCCTGCACTAGTCTTCATGCGACAGCTAAAGGATCGGGAGGATCATGCGAATAGTCGGTGATCCCGTAATGAGTTCGCTAAACGAGCAACAAAGAGAGGCAGTCGAGTCGGAAAGCGGACCTGTTCTAGTAGTAGCCGGGGCAGGGTCTGGCAAAACACGCGTACTCACACACCGAATCGCCTACCTCGTAAGCACGCTCCGAGCAGATCCTTCTTCGATTCTGGCCATTACTTTTACTAACAAAGCGGCAGAAGAAATGCTCCAGCGGGTTGAGGGGCTTTTAGGATCCCGCCTAGCGGGCGTTATGTGGGTGAAAACGTTCCATTCGGCATGCGCCCGCATACTGCGCGACAGCGCCAGGCTACTTGGGTTTTCCTCGAACTTCACCATCTACGACGAAGCCGACTCCCACAACCTGATCAAAAATTGCTTGAAGGATTTGGGATACGATCCCAAACGGATTCCACCGGGAAGAGTGAGGCAGCTGATTTCGGCTGCCAAGAACGAGTTAGTGAGCCCATATTCATATCAAGCGGGGATGGAAGAGGGTCTCCCATTCAATCTTGGAGAGATCGCCTCAGAGTACTCTAGGAGGCTTCGAGACTCCAATGCAATGGACTTTGATGACTTGATAGTGAACACCGTCAATCTTCTCCAAGAGCACCCCGCGGTTCGAGCTTCCTATAGCCAGAAATTTACCCATATTTTGATCGACGAGTTCCAGGATACCAACCTCGCGCAGTGGGAGCTCGTCCGCATGCTCGGTTCGTCTCATCGCAGCGTATTTTGCGTGGGAGATCATGACCAATCTATTTATCGATTTAGAGGTGCCGACTACCGCAACCTCGACAGATTTATGCAGGAGTTTCCCGAGGCCAGGGTTGTAAAGCTCGAACAGAACTACCGTTCTACCCAAGTAATTTTGGATGCGGCGAACGCGATTATTTCCAAGAACCAAAGCCGGGTTCACAAGAAGTTATGGACTGCAAAAGGTGGCGGCGACAAGATCGTTGTTTACGAAGCGTACGATGAGCAGGACGAAGCGTCATTCATCTGCCGGCAGATCGAACGATTCGTAGCAGAAGAGGTTTTTTCTTTTGGAGACGTGGCGGTTTTTTACAGGACCAACGCTCAAAGCCGGGCTATCGAAGAGGCAATGGTTGCGGAGGGGATTCCCTACCGGGTCGTGGGAAACGTCCGGTTCTACGAGCGAAGAGAGGTAAAAGACCTCACGGCATACTTGAGGGTTTTACTCAACCCCTTCGACGAGCTCTCGTTGTTGCGCATAGTAAATGTGCCTAGACGAGGCATTGGTGCAGGAACTGTAGACAAGCTTAGGAGAGCAGCTTCAGCGAGCAGAACCACTCTTGCATCTTTGGTAGAACAAATTGGCGAGTCGGATGGAATAGACGGCGATGTCGCAGGGCTAGGCTCACAGGCGACACAGCGCGTCGCTGCTTTCGGTAGACTGCTCGCCTCTCTCCGAGACACGGCTAGTAAGGCTCAGCGAGTCGAAGAGATCGTCACGACTGTCCTCACTGAGAGTGGAATCATCGAGGAGTACGGGGCCGATGGTAGCCCTCAGGCGCTGTCCCGCATCGAAAACCTCGAAGAGTTTGTGGGCGTGGCCCAACGCTTCGACGAGCTAGCCGACTCGGGCGAGCTAGGAGAAGACACGTGGGCAGGAGAGTCGGCAGGATTGGGTCGCCTAGAAGCTTTCTTGGAGCAAGTTAGCCTTGTCTCCGCCTCAGACGAGGTCGAGAGAGACTCCTCTGCAGTGCAACTTCTCACTGTTCACAATGCAAAAGGACTCGAGTTTCCAGTGGTCTTTGTCGTGGGCTTGGAAGAGGGGATTTTTCCTCATTCTAGATCCCTGCTAGACGAAGAAGATCTCGAAGAGGAGCGCCGCTTGTGCTACGTTGCAATCTCCAGGGCGGCCGAGCGGCTGTTTCTTACGCATGCGGTAACCCGCAGCCTGTATGGCTCGATCATGCAAAACCCCCCTTCGCGGTTTTTGCGCGAGCTACCAGAGTCGACTCTCGACCGAAAGGGCTTCTATTCTGATGAGGCTGGCAGTGCGAGAAGCAGTGAAGGCCTTCTCAGCTGGCGAGGCACGGCTACAGCTTCTGATAAGGGGCGCCCCAGCCGTGTTGCTTCCCCGGTATTAGTTGTAGGTGATGACGTAGTGCATGCCAAGTACGGCGAGGGGGTGGTCGTTGAGCGGTACGGCTCCGGAGATGCCGCCGAGGTTGTAGTGCGCTTCCCCGGAATTGGCGAGAAGAGATTTTTGTTGGGTTGGGCTCCGCTCAAGAAAAAGGGTGTGTCGTGAGCAAAAGCTTTAGAGAAAAGCGAATAGATCAACCTAAGACCCGGAGGGTGGAGTCAGTGAATTTTCAAATCCAGCTGTCGGCGCGTGATTGGATTTCGCGTCTAATGGGTGTCGGCGATCGATGATCGATCGCTAGAGAGCTGGCGAGTTGGGATGATGGCCGAGGCGGAAAGAAAATACAGAGTAGTAATTGCTAAGCCAGGTCTGGACGGTCACGACAGGGGGGCCAAGGTAGTGGCTCGAGCCCTGCGCGATGCGGGTTTCGAAGTGATTTATACCGGATTGCACCAGACGCCCGAGCAGATTGCCGAGGCAGCCGTACAAGAAGATGCCGATGCCGTCGGTTTGTCGATTCTTTCTGGGGCACACATGACGCTGTTTCCAAAGGTAGTTGAAGAGTTGGCCGCTCGGGGTGCTAGGGATGTTCTGGTTTTCGGAGGCGGCATCATCCCGCCAGAGGATGTCGAACCGCTCAAGAATGCGGGGCTTGCCGAAGTATTTACCCCTGGTACTTCTTTGAACGAGATTGTGGAGTGGTTGAAGAAAGCATTGGAGTCAAGAACCGGCGCAACCAACCGTGGAGGGAAGAATGGATCTGCTTGAGTACCAGGGCAAGGCGCTGTTGCGCCAGTTCGACATTCCCATCCCCGAGGGAATCTTGGCGAGGAGTGCCCAAGAAGCTGGGGATGCGGCCGAACAGTTGGGCGGGAAGGTTGCAGTCAAAGCACAGGTCCGAGTGGGAGGCCGTGGAAAGGCTGGCGGGATCAGGCTTGCGGAAGGCTCGGATGAGGCAAAACGGTGTGCCGAGGAAATCCTCGGGATGGAAATAAAAGGACACCGAGTGGACTCGGTGCTCGTCGAAAGGGCTATGCGGGCGATTCAAGCCGAGTACTACACGAGCTTCATGCTAGATAGGGAGCGGGGTGGTTACCTCGCAATGTGTTCGGCACAAGGTGGGGTTGAAATTGAAGAGGTGGCTTCCAGAGATCCCGCTGCGATCGCAAAGGTGCCGATTCACCCGTTACTTGGTTTCAAAGACTACCACGCCAGAGCGCTATCCTCCCTTGCTGGCTTGGCTCCAGAGGCTAGAAAAAGCTATCTGGAGGTTGTCTCCCATCTCTACGAGGCATTCTCGTCTCTCGATGCCGAGCTGGTCGAGATCAATCCACTCGTGCTCTCCGAGGACGGCTCGCTTGTAGCTCTGGATGCAAAAGTCGCCGTAGATGACAACGCCTTCTTCAGGCACCCCGAGTTCGAGGAACTGAGAGAGATCTTCGCTACCGACCCTCAGGAGAGACTAGCTCGCGAGAAGGGTCTCAATTACGTAAAGATCGGCGGAACCGTAGGAGTCATCGGTAATGGAGCCGGGTTGGTCATGTCGACACTTGACTTGGTAGCCAACGCCGGAGGTAAGGCAGCCAACTTTTTAGATGTAGGCGGCGGTGCAAGTGCGGACGTGGTTGCGGCAGCATTGGAAGTTGTCTCATCGGACGCCCAAGTCAAGTCGATTTTGGTCAATATTTTCGGAGGCATTACCCGCTGCGACCAGGTGGCAAAAGGTATTTCAGAGGCACTTGACAGGATCGAGCTGCGAGTGCCGTTAGTCGTACGACTCGACGGCACCAACGCTGCTGAAGGAAGAGAGATTCTCTCCTCGATCGGCGGATACGGCGGGAAGTTAAAGAGTGCCAAAACCATGGAAGAAGCAGCGGAGCTGGCTGTACAGCTGGCGGGTTCGCCGTAGTACCTACGACTCCGGGAAGGCTCGAGGCTCGATTACTGGCGCGAATGGGCAATGGAGGATAGATGTCGATTCTGCTCGACGAAGACACGCGTGTAACCGTACAAGGACTGACCGGAAGAGAAGGCAGTTTTCACGCCCTGAGAAACAAATCTTATGGAACCAAGGTCGTAGCCGGGGTCACGCCTGGAAAGGGTGGTAGCGACGTCGAAGGGATTCCGGTCTACGACACGGTTGCTGAAGCCGTAGAGAGGGAAGGGGCAAACGCAGCGTTGATATTCGTTCCCGCGAAGTTCGCTCCGAACGCAGTCTACGAGGCGGCGGACGCGGGCGTAGATCTTATCGTGTGTATAACCGAGGGGATCGCTGCTCATGACGAGGCTACCTTCGTCGAGTATGTGAGGTGTCTCGCGAGTACGCGCAATGGAGGGCATCCGGTGCTAATCGGACCCAACTGTCCCGGGATCATGAGCCCGGGCAAGGCCAACATGGGCATCATGCCGACCGAGATCGCTACACCTGGACCCGTGGGTCTAATAAGTCGGTCCGGAACCCTTACTTATCAAGTGGTCCAAGAACTCACAAGGGCGGGGATCGGGCAGTCGACCTGTATAGGAATTGGAGGAGACCCTTTTATTGGCTCGCGATTCGTCGACTTGCTCTGGCGATTCGAAGAGGATCCTGAAACTGAGGCCATCGTAATTATTGGTGAGATAGGCGGTTCCGACGAGGAGCGTGCTGCTGCTTGGATACGGGACAACGCAACCAAGCCAGTTGTAGCTTATGTTGCTGGTTTCGAGGCACCCGAGGGAAAGCGAATGGGGCATGCGGGGGCTATCGTTTCGGGGAGCAAAGGCACCGCGAAGGCAAAAGCTCAGGCACTCGAAGAATGTGGGGTAGCCGTAGCACGCTATCCCTCGGAAGTCGCAGCGCTCATAGCCAAGGTCTTGGGGTAGGGCTCAACAGGTCAATCTTCGAGGATCCTAAGCGACTGCTCGACTCGTTCGTCGACGGAGCCGCTGACCGTGTAGTACTGGACGTCGTAGTTGCGAAGGATGTCGAGAATTCGAGTGTCGATATCTTTTTGGAACTCGGGGTCTTCTGGGCGGAGCCCGTCGGGGACTATGGGGAACTCAATGGGAAGATAGAGCACGTGGCTGTACTGGGAGCGCAGGTTCTCGCTCGCTATGTCGAGGCATGCCTCCCAGAGGTAGTGCTCCTTTCGGAACTCCTGGTTCTCTAGTACCCAGCTGGCGTAGGCCATGACGTCGACGAGGCTGCGATCGCCGACGAACTCGGGATGGGTCTGCTCGGTGTGCCACTGTCTAAGGAAAATGAGGGTTTCGGTCTCTGGGGTGGCGTCCTTGTCCAGCTTGAAGCCAAGTTCGACTACCTGGCGGGCAACTTCAGGCAGTAGCGGAAGATCTAGAAGTCTGGCGAGCTCGTTACCTAGTGTGGTCTTCCCGGTCGAAAAGCTACCCACAATTGCGATTCTTCGTTTGCGTCGGCCGTGGACGTGACTTCTAATTGGCTCGCTACGCATAGTGTGCTCCTCGGATCCATTTCCCATCTCGACCACCTCTCGTTGTCCAAAGCTGCTATAAGCTCGCTGCCTCGCCAGATCGCAGACGTGTATAGCAAAATACACTAGCCGAGAGGAGCGTCGTTAGAGGTCCGAGAGGGTGCTCGCTTTCATCGGGGAGCTTTGAGCGTGCGATGCGAGGTGCGGCTCAGCCGTGGGGCGTATCATCGTGCGCGAGAACACGTGCTGACTACCGAGTCCGGAGGGTGTGAGGGCATGAAGAAGCGCTTTGCCATTCTGGTCTCAGGTACAGGCACCAACATGAAAGCTCTCTTGGATGCGGTTAGCCGAGGTTTCGTTCCGGCTCAGCCGTGTCTCGTGCTTTCCGACAGGCCACATGCTAAGGCCCTCGCAGTAGCTCGCCAAGCACAGGTTCCTACATCGGTCCTAGAATTCGCAGCCTTTGGCTCTAGGGAGGAGTTTAGCGAGGCTGTCGCCGCCGAGCTGAAAGCTCACGGAGCCGAATTTGTGTGTTTGGCGGGCTTCATGCGAATTCTATCCAAGCCCGTTATAGAAGCTTTTCCGAACCTAGTAGTAAATACTCATCCCTCGTTGCTGCCGTCATTTCCTGGCGTAGACGCGGTAAAGCAAGCCCTCGATTACGGAGTAAAAGTCACCGGCTGCACAGTGCACTTTATTGACGAAGAAGTGGATCACGGACCAATCATCGCTCAAGAAGCGGTACCTGTTTTACCGGGAGACAACGAGCGCACTCTCCACGAGCGCATAAAAGCAGTCGAGCACCAGATATACCCCAAGGTCGCCAGGTGGCTGGCACTTGACCGGATAAGAGTTGTAGGACGAAAAGTAGACATAGACGACGAAGAAGAGGAGGAGTGAGTTTTCCCCCCGGTTGTGTAGGGACTGCTGGGCAGCGTCAAAGGATGCCGAAGCGGACCAGCTCGGCTATCCACATCATGGTGACCGAAGCAACTGTTGCGACCGCCAATACGCGCAATATCCATCTGGCCGAGCCCAACCTAACTCCGACCCTTCGGCCGGTTACTGCAACGGCCAGGAACATGAATCCTGCTAGGACTACGGCTGCAAACAGGTAAGGGCCCGCCGGGTTGGCGAGGAAGGCATCCCGCACTCGACCGCCTCCCATGTGAGCAAAGGATTTCGTCATCCCACAGGACGGACACGGAATCCCGGTAGCAAGTCTAAACGGGCAGAGGATCGGCCCTTTGCTCAGATCCTTGCGCGAGAGATACATCGACGCGAGGACTGCTACCGGCGATACCGTCGACGCGAGCGCATAACCGAGCCGCTCTCTCCACACTGCACGCCTTACGGTGAGGCTCAGGGGGAGCCTCTCCGACAATTTGGGCTCATTCACGCTTCGGAACCAGTACTGATCTCGGCACTTACGGTTTGGTTCAAAACGCGGCCACAAGGAATATGAAGAGGAGATAACCCACTGACGTGACCGCCGCAAGACCTCCCAATATGGCTCCAATCCAACCGGTTATCTTTCCGATTTTGGCTTTGTCCTCTCCTCCCAAGGTACCGAGCGATCGCGCAATCTCTTCTTCCGCCCTCTTTGCCATGATGATTCCCCCGATGCCGAGCAATCCGAACAGGCCGCATGAGAAGAAGGCAGCTATCAGTCCGACAAGTCCTAGAATCATTGCCGTTTGGGCACTGGGAGCATCGGGCTTGGATACGACGACTGGAGCTCCATACCCATAAGCAGGCTGCTGGTAGATGCCTGAAGGTGGCGGCATGGGAGCTTGTGGAGGCGGGGGTGCCGGCTGATACGCCCCGGGAGCTACGCCCGGAGGCGGTTGGTTGGGGTCTTGGGGATACCCAGATCCGTAGGGTTGCGTCATCTGCTTCTTCGCTTCCTATTTGAAACCGGTTCTTGGAGAATGGTTTGCTCACAGTAGCAAGCTCTACCAGGCTACCACGATTCAATGTTCTTGAACTGATGCCCGCAGATAGTATTCGAGTGCGTAATGATTCCCCGGTCGGACGAGGATGTTGGAGCAAGCATTGGCAAATTCTCGAGGAGAAGCAATGGATTCGGAAACAGATCTTGTGCGTGTGCAGACGGCGCTGTTGAGTGTTCACGACAAGGCCGCCGTCCTTGACTTCGCGCGCAGGCTTTCCTCCTGCGGGGTCCGGATCATTGCCTCTGCAGGAACAGCTTCTTATCTGAGGTCTAACGACATATCCTGTGACGCTTTAGAAGATGTGGCAGGCACGCAAGAGCTGGCAGGTGGGAGAGTCAAGACGCTCCACCCCACGGTTTACGCCGCGATCCTAGCCGATAGGGCTGATCCTGCTCACATGGCGGATCTGCAGCGTCTCGGGGTTTCACCAATAGACCTCGTGTGCACAAGCCTGTACCCCTTCGAGGAAATAGTTGCTCTCGCAGGCGTTCTCACAGAAGACATCGTGGAGAACATCGACATAGGTGGTCCCTCAATGGTGAGGGCGGCAGCGAAGAACCACGCATGGGTAGGTGTCGTAACCGACAAGTCGCAGTACGAATCCGTCGCCGCTGAGATAGCAGAGACTGGCGGGCTCTCTTTGGAAACCAGAGTCCGGCTCGCCAGAGAAGCTTTCGTGCGCACATGCAGGTACGACGCCGCAATTGCCACCTGGATGGAGGGCCGCCTAAATGAGCTCGAAGAAGGTGTTATAGAGAGAACAGAGCGAGAACGAGAGGCTGCCAAGCTGCCGCGAGACCTGCTGTTGCCCCTCTGGAGGCGGATGCTCCTCAGGTACGGCGAAAATCCCCATCAGGCCGGCGGTTTTTATGAACTGTATGGGAGCGCTTCACTTTTGAGCGAGGCTTCTGTGCTCGGTGGTAAAGAGCTTTCCTTCAACAATCTCTTGGATTTAGATGCCGCTTGGTCTCTGGCTACCTCCTTTTCGGAGCCGGCGGCGGTAATCGTAAAGCACACCAACCCCTGCGGAGCAGCCACAGCATCAAACGTGGAGCGAGCGTACTCGATGGCACTCGAGTGCGATCCGGTGTCTGCATATGGAGGTGTCGTAGCATTCAACCGAAAGGTCGATCTAGCCACCGCCCAGCGCATCACCGAGATCTTCACGGAGGTCGTTGCGGCACCGGACTTCGAGCGCTCGGCACTTTCCAAGCTTTCTTCTAAAAAGTCGCTGCGAATCGTGAAAATGCCGTTCGGGAAGGTTCCCTTCGAGCTGTTTTTGAAGTCGTCGTTGGGAGGTTTTATCGTTCAGACGCCCGACGAGCTCGAGGACGATTCCGAGTGGAAGGTGGTGTCGGCACTGTCGCCGTCTAGAGAGATGCTTGATGCCCTCCGCTTCGCTTGGAGGGTGTGCGCATCGACCAAGTCGAACTCCGTCGTGATCGCCCGCGGCACACAAGCTGTTGGAATTGGGGCCGGGGACCAGTCGAGAGTGGGAGCAGCCGAAAAGGCCATAAAGCAAGCAGGAGAGCGCGCAAAAGGCGCTGTTGCGGCGAGCGAGGCATTCTTCCCCTTCCGCGATGGCGTCGATGTCCTCGCTGCTGCTGGCGTATTGGCGGTAGTACAGCCGGGAGGATCGGTGCGCGACGAGGAAGTGATAAGAGCAGCTGACGAAGCGGGGATGGTAATGATCTTCACGGGCCGTAGGCACTTTCGACACGGATAAGTCTTTCGGAGTCGGAGGAGGCATGTGAACGTAGCAATGAGAGAAAATGGCCCTTTGTCAGAGACGGTGATTCTCGATGGCAACGCTTTGGCCTCGGAGATTCGTAGGCGCTTAGCGGAGGAGGCGAGGGAGCTTCAGCGTCTCGGAAAACCAGCTACGCTCGGAACGCTTCTCGTTGGAGAGGACCCGGGTTCGGTCTCTTATGTGAGGGCCAAGCACAAGGACTGCGCAGAGGTTGGAATCCGATCGGTGGAGAAAAAACTACCGGTTTCGGCCTCTTGCAAAGAAATCGAAGCCGTTGTCGACGAACTCAACGCCGACCCAGAGGTTTCTGGCTTCATCGTTCAGTTGCCGCTCCCTTCTCATGTCGATGAAGCGGCAATCCTACAAAGAATCGATCCCGCCAAAGACGTAGATGGATTGCACCCGACGAACTTGGGGCGACTAGCTCTGGACGATCCGACCTTCTTGCCGTGTACTCCTGCCGGAATTTGTACTCTACTCGTCCACTACGGGATCCCGATTGAGGGTGCAGAAGTAGCAATCCTGGGACGGGGACGCACTGTTGGGAGGCCGCTTTCTATGCTGCTCTCCTCACGTGGTAAGTTCGGCAATGCTACCGTCACGATATGCCACAGCCGCACTAAAGACGTGATCTCTCATGTCAAAAGAGCAGACATAGTAGTCGCCGCAATGGGTGTAGCACGCATGCTAAAAGGAGAACATATAAAGCCCGGGGCCGCCGTTATCGATGTGGGGATCACGAGGACCTCAGAGGGTCTCGTAGGAGACGTCGATAAAGAGAGTGTGGAAGGGGTAGCGGGGTGGCTAGCCCCCATGCCGGGCGGAGTTGGACCGATGACACGGGCTATGCTTTTGCAGAACACTATCGAGGCAGCCCGCCGACGAGCCTAGGAGAGAGAAATGCCCGAAGAACCCTCCACGCTAGCCACACTGCTACACCGAGGCGAGTTCGTCGTAACGGTAGAGATCGGTCCTCCTAAGAGTGCCTCTGTCGAGTCGGTGAGGAAAAAAGCCAAAACCTTGGTGGGATACTGCGATGCAGCCAATGTGACCGACAACCAAGCTGCCATCGTTCGCCTCTCTGCGTGGGCCGGTTCACTGGTTCTCGTCGAGGAGGGATTGGAGCCCATTATGCAGATGACCACTAGGGATCGAAACATCATGGCGATCCAGAGTGATCTTTTAGGTGCATGGGCTTTGGGCGTCCGAAACGTACTGGCTCTCTCCGGAGATCCTATAAAAATCGGAAACCATCCGATGTGCAAACCGGTGTCAGAAATCGACTCGACCGGGCTAGTGCGCCTCCTAGCGGGTATGCGCGATACCGCCAAGCTTTTCAACGGGGAAGAGATCGATCCTGCTCCGCGCTACTTTATCGGATCGGCAGTAAATCCCACCCTTGACAGCAGCGACAAGGTGCGCCAAAAGGTGGATTCGGGGGCAGACTTTTTTCAATCCAACATCGTGTACGACCTGAGGGCTTTCAGGAGGTGGTTTGAGCCTCTAAGAGACGAAGGCCTGTTCGAGCGAGTCCCACTTCTGGTGGGGGTAACACCTCCCAAGTCGGAGAAGATGTTGCGGCATGTCAAAGACAACATCCCTGGTGTAAACGTTCCAGAAGAGGTGTTGTCAAGGATGGCAGGCAAGCAAGGTGACCGGGCGGCCGAAGAGGGAAAGGCAATTGCGGCAGAAGTTATCCAAGCCCTCAAGGGGATCGAGGGGGTAAGAGGCGTCCACATTATGGCAATAGCGTGGGAAGAGATAGTTCCAGAGATTGTCGAGGCCGCAGGACTTACTCCCCGTCCTCGTGTGTAAGCGGAGTGTGACGCTCTCCGGACGGCTAAATTGACCGCTACCGACTGGAACCTCCTCAGTTTTAAGAGACTAGTCATTCTTGTACTGGCCGTAGGCGTGACTGTTTACGGGCTAGGTGTTGTATCTACCCCAGCCATGGGCGCGGCGACGTGGTCTACCATAGAACGAATTTCTCAAGCTTCAGGAGGAGGCAATACCGATGGAAACTCGGGGGAACCATCGGTCTCATGGAATGGGCGGTTCGTCGCGTTCTCTTCTCTCTCATCCAATCTGGTAACTGGGGATACAAACTCTAAAAGAGACATCTTCGTCAAAGACAGGCAAATAGGAACTACTGTCCGCGTCTCGGTCGACTCGAGCGGAACCCAGGCGAACGACCACTCCAGGCAGCCGGCGATATCCGGCAATGGGCGCTACGTCGCTTTTACTTCGGCGGCCTCTAACCTCGTGCCTGGCGACACGAACGGCGTCGAAGATGTATTCGTAAAGGACATGCAAACCAATATTACAGAGCGAGTTTCTGTGAACAGCGCAGGGGACGAGGCAATTTTTGCGTCGGGATCTCCCAAGATCTCTTATGACGGCCGGTATGTGGTTTTTGCGTCGTTTGCAAACAACCTAGCCCCCGGTGACACCAATGGGACGTGGGACGTGTTCGTACGGGACCGGCAGGCAGGGGTTACAAAAAGAGTCTCGGTTAGGCCGGATGAGGTTCAAGCTAATGGTGCTTCCGAAAACCCAGCTCTTTCATTCGACGCTCGCTACGTAGCTTTCGAGTCTAGCGCGACCAACCTCGATCCAGCAGACACATCCTCATTCAAAGACATTTACTTGAAGGATCTTTTATCCGACACGATCACTCGGGTGTCGGTTCCGCAAAACCCTGCCGTGTCCACCGACAACCACTCTTATGCTCCTACGGTGTCGGCTGATGGGTCGCGCGTCTCGTTTACCTCTTTCGCATCGAATCTGGTGGCAGGCGATCTTCCAGATACCTCGGATGTATTTGTACGAGATATGTCAGCTGGAGTTACTACGCGAGTGGGGCTTTCGTGGAGGGGGGATCCGGTGGAATCGGTAGCAGCTAAAGACTCGATGTCTTATGACGGGAAGCGAGTTACCTTTCACTCCTCTAGCGCAGTCGTAGTACCCGGCGATAACAACATTTTTGCAGACGTTTTCGTCAGGGACACAGCAGCATCTTCAACCGCCATAGTTTCTTGGCGATCGGGAGAGCAGTTAAACGACAACGCTACGAACCCCGTTATCTCGGGAGACGGGCGTTACGTAGCCTACGAAACCGCCGGAACATTCACCTCCGCGTGGCCCGATTCCGACGGCAATCTTGACGTATATTTTGGTTATTCATCGGAGACTCCGCTAACGCCGGAACCATCTCCTAATGCGCTGGGGAACTTTGTCCCAGGGCCTCCTCCCCCACCCCCTTCGAACCTTCGCAAAGTATCTGTGGGCGATACAACTGCTGGGGTCGCCTGGGACGACAACAGCTCGGACGAGTTTTTATTCAAAATCGAGCGTAAGATAGCGGGCGGATCCTATGCCGAAGTGGCAAGAGTTGGAGCCAACGTTACTTCTTTTGCTGACTCCGGCCTCGTCCCAGGGGCTCAGTATGTCTATCGAGTTCGAGCCGCTAACACCGAGGCTAATTCCGCCTACTCCAACGAGATAACCCTTACTACGACAGGGGGGTTCCCACCCGCAAGTCCGACTGGTCTCACGGCATCGGCGCTGGGACCTAGCAGTGTTCGATTGGACTGGATCGACAACGCAGCGAACGAGGACTCCTACAGGATAGAAAGAAGACAAACATCGGGGATTTTTGAGGAAATAACAGTCATAGGTGCCGACATTACGAGTTTTACGGATACTGCTCTCATACCCTTGACCACGTATACGTATAGAGTCAGAGCGTCTAACTCGGCGGGCTTCTCATCGTACTCCAACGAAGCAACGGTTACCACGCCCAGTCCTGCAGCGCCCGAACCGCCCACTAGCCTCACAATCAGCCGCGTCGGAGCTACCGCACTAGAACTTACCTGGACCGACATGTCGAGTTCGGAAAGTGGCTTCCGAGTCGAGCGTTCTTTGGATGGAATCTCGTACACGGTGGTAGGAACCGTGGGAAGCAACGCGACTAGGTTTGAGGATTCGTTATTGGAAGGCTCCACCAAGTACTTCTATCGGGCGGTCGCGTTTAATTTGGGTGGGGATTCTCCACCTTCCAACGTCGTAAGCACGACGACTCGTCCCTCGGCCGTTTGTCGGTTGGACTCGGTTGTTTACACGTCGGATGCCAGCGGAAACTCGGAGATATATCTGAGACAGGGTGGGTCGACGAAACGGGTGACATTCAGCGGTGTGAATGAAAAAGATCCCGTCATTGATCCTGATGGGACCCTTATCTGGTACACGAGCAACGAATCCGGCTTTGACAAGCTGTACACAATCAATGTCGATGGGCAAGGCAAAAGAATTCGATCACCCGATCCCGCAGGGTCATTCTCGGACCGCTCACCCGCGCTCGGGAGAGAGCTCGGCGGACGGACCAAGGTTGCCTTCATCTCGGATCGCTCGGGGAGCCCGGAAGTTTACGTAATGAACGCCGACGGCTCGAGCCTCTCAAGGCTCACAAACTTTGGGGTGGGAGACCGGACAAGTCCTACCTTCACCCCTGACAGCTCCGCTATTGTGTTTTCCTCTTCGCACACCGGAACTTTAAGACTCTATACCGTTGCCGTTGTTGGTGGTCCGGTCGCGGAGCTATTTCCCGGGGGAACAGACAATAGAGCAGACCCATCCCTGTCGCCTGACGGCTCCAAGATCGTGTACGTCAGCGACAAGTCAGGATCTTCGGCACAAGTGTATTTACGAGACATAGCAACCGGTGTCGAGGTTGTCTTGACTTCTAGCCGATTGTTCTACAAGGCTCGTCCCCGGTTTTCGGCTGATGGCTCTCTCGTGTACTTTGTGGCCGCGGACGTATCTACTGGACTCGACATCCGCGCTGTTCCGGTCGCCGGTGGGTCCGAGACAACGCTGGTTGGGACTACCGCCTCCGAGATATTGGGAGGTACCGGTGTCGCAGCCCCCTACGATTACGCGCCTTTGTCTAGCTACCTTGCAGAAGGTGCCACTGCTGGCGGCTTTGAGACCTGGCTCCTCCTCGCCAACCCGACGAACGCATCAGGGTCGGCGTGCATTACGCTTCTGACCGATGGTGGTCCTGTACGAGCCGGCGTTTTTTCGGTGGGTCCCAAATCGAGGCTGTCGTTGAATTTAGGAACTTTTGTCAGGACGTACTTCGCTGGGAGCGTAGTGGAGTCTCTCGAGGGAAAGGTGCTGGCTGAGAGAGCAATGTACTCGGGTGTCCCAGGGAAGCTCGGCTCGCACCTGTCAAAGGGAGCCCCCGAGCCCTCGACGATTTGGCATGCAGCCGAAGGAGCTACTGCAGGGGAGTTCGAGACTTGGATTCTAATAGCGAACCCGAGCTTCCGGGTCGCCACTGTGGATGTAGCCTTTTTGAGCACCGGTGGAGTGGTAGGAACCTCGCGAGTACCCGTACCTCCTGGGCGAAGAGTATCGGTCCTCGCTGATTCCGTCGTTCCATCCAGTTTCGACGTCGCAACGAAGGTCACATCGGACGTGCCTGTTGTGGTTGAACGCGCCACTTATACCTCGGGTCCAACGAGAAGCGGAGCTACTGCCTCTCCAGCCCTTCCGGCTCAGGGAACATCTTGGTTTGTTGCCGAAGGCGCTACTATTGGCGGTTTCGAGACCTGGATCCTGGTTTCTAACCAGGGATCGCAACCAGCGTGCGTGACGGTGACGCTCCTGGAGTTGTGGGGAGCGCACGATGTATATGGCCCGTCTACTCCGTTGTGTCTGGCCCCACTCTCCCGACGGTCCTTGAACCTAGGTGCGTTTACCTCCACTTTCGAGGTGGCTACAAAGGTCACCTCGGTTGCGGGATCTGACGGTTCTATAGTGGCCACAGCTGCCAGGCCAGTCGTAGTCGAGAGGGCGATGTACAACAATCATCCTGTTCTGGGTAAAGGTTCTTCCTCTGCGGAAGCTGTTCAAGAAGGGGGCACGGAGTGGCTCACAGTAGAGGGGGCCACCTCGGGAGGTTTCGAGACCTGGGTGCTTTTGGCAAACCCAGGCCCCCAGGCCGCATGTGCGGATGTCGTCTACCTTACCTCGACAGGGGCAGTACCGGATCCTAGGGCGACGCCGATCTGCCTTCTTCCTGGAACGCGGCGATCTCTCCGAATAAACGACGTTGTCGTTTCCTATGACGTTGCGACGTACGTAAAGTCGGTGTCCGGATCTGCGGGCGGTATAACCGCCATTTCGCCACAGCCTATCGTCGTTGAACGAAGCATCTACACTCCTGCCATGCCCATCCGTGACGCTAACTCGGGACCCGGGTTTCGTCTCGCCTGAATAGGAAGCGAGAGGTACTCAATGGCCGCTCTTGCTAAGCGATCCGAAGATTTTCCCCGCTGGTATCAAGACGTTATTACTCACGCGGAACTAGCAGAAGGCGGCCCCGCACGGGGGACTATCGTCATACGGCCCTACGGGTACGGGATTTGGGAGCAGATCCAGAGGCAGCTCGACGAAAGAATCAAAGAAACTGGCCACGAGAATGCTTATTTTCCTTTGTTTATCCCCCTATCTTTCTTGGAAAAAGAAGCGGAACATGTCGAGGGATTCAGTCCCGAGCTGGCTGTCGTGACTCACGGTGGCGGAAAGGAGTTAGGCGAGCCTCTAGTGGTTAGACCCACGTCGGAGACAGTTATCAACTACATGTTTTCGAAGTGGATTCAGAGTCATCGCGACCTTCCGGTTCTCGTTAATCAATGGGCCAACGTGGTGCGGTGGGAGCTTCGGCCTCGCCTTTTCTTGAGAACCACCGAGTTTTTATGGCAGGAGGGGCACACGGCTCACGCGACCAGCGATGAAGCGAGAGAAGAGGCCCTTCGAATGCTGGGAGTCTATCGAGAGTTCATCCGCTCCCGTCTGGCCATCTCGGCGATAACTGGGGAAAAAACGCCCAAGGAGCGTTTTGCCGGAGCGGACAAAACGTACACACTAGAGGGGTTGATGCAAGACGGCAAGGCACTTCAGATGGGCACCTCTCATGAGTTGGGTCAAAATTTCGCTCGTGCCTTCGATATCGTCTACACGGCAGAGGATGGAAGCCGGCACCACGTGTGGCAGACTAGCTGGGGTGTTTCGACCCGCTTGATCGGCGCAGTGATCATGGCTCATGGCGACGACTTTGGGCTCCGGCTTCCGCCAGCCATAGCTCCCGTTCAGGTAGTAGTGGTGCCTCTCGCCAGCGAGGATCCAAGACCGACTGAAGTTGCTCACCAAATCGCCCATTCGCTGATGGACCGAGGAATAAGGGTCAAGGTTGATACCGAGCTGCATCAGAGTTTTGGATGGCGCTCGGTCGCTTGGGAGATAAAAGGTGTTCCTGTACGGGTCGAGGTTGGTCCGAGGGATCTCGCGTCTTCTTCTGTAATGCTGGTTAGGCGGGACAAACGGGAGAAATTGAGAGCTCCTCTGGATAGGCTCGAAGACACCGTCGAAACCTTGCTACGCGAAGCCCAAGACGCACTTTTCAAAGAAAGCGACAAGTTCAGAAAGGAAAAGACTTATATCCCCAATTCGTTCAACAACTTCTTGGAGGCCATCCAAGAAAATCCAGGATTTTACGTGATGCCAATTTGTGGAGAGAGACGATGCGAAGACCGTCTCGCAGATGAAGCTTCAGCCTCTGTGCGCTGCATTGATTCCCCGGAGCTATCCGAGGCAGGCTATGACAACAAGATTGCCGGTATCTTGAACCAACGAAGGGGGTACTGTCTACTCTGCGGAGACGAGGCTGCTTATACTGCGGTCGTGGCGAAAGCTTACTGAAGCTCGTTCTGTTGGGGAGGTAGAGCCCCAGGTGTGCACCCCTTCCTGCTTCTTGGGACTATTAGCGATCTGTAGTTGGAGCACTGTGAATTTAGGTAGGTCGATCAGGGCAAGGTGGTATCGAAATGAAAGCAACGATTATCGGGGCCGGTAAATACGGCTCGACTACGGCACAGCGTCTTGCAGAGCTTGACATAGTTGACGAAGTAGTCATGGTGGACATCGTCGAGGGACTTCCCCAGGGGCTGGCCCTCGACATCATGCAGTCGCGTCCAATCGAGGGCTTTACCACGGTGGTGAGAGGTTCCAACGACTACGGAGCTACGGCAGGTTCTGACATCTGTGTCGTAACGGCCGGGGTTGCCCGGAAACCTGGAATGAGCCGGATGGATCTACTGGAGACGAATGCCAAAATCGTATCCGACGTTGTAAGGCGTTTTGTGGAGTTCAGCCCTGACGCAGTGATTATCGTTGTTTCCAACCCCTTGGACGAGATGACTGCTTTGGCAGCCAAGGTCAGTGGCTTTCCGAAGCAACGAATTATGGGCCAGGCAGGGGTTTTGGACACCGCCAGGATGCGGCATTTCGTCGCCGAAGAGTTCGGCGTGCAACCCTCGGAGGTGGAGGCAATTACGCTGGGATCTCACGGAGATACGATGGTTCCGGTTCCGTCCCAAGTGAGAGTAGCGGGAAAGCCACTTCGTGAGATCGCAACCCCCGAGCAGATCGAAAAGCTGGTAGCCAAGACCAGAGATGCAGGTGCAGAAATTGTAGCCCTCCTTAAGACGGGATCGGCGTACTTCGCTCCCTCCTCGGCTGCAGTGAAGATGGTGAGAGCAGTTGTACAAGACACAAAGGAAGTTCTCCCGGTGTGTGCCTGGGTCGAAGGAGAGTACGGTATCAGCGGTGTGTACCTAGGTGTGCCTGCGAGGTTGGGCCGGGGAGGAGTCGAAGAGATCGTCGAGATTCCCCTAGAAGACACGGAATACGAAGCCCTCCATAAAGCCGCAGAAGCAGTTAGGTCAAAGCAAGCAGACCTGGAGAAGCTCTCGGGGTAGGCCACCCTCAAAGAGTTTTATGACGAGTGGCCCGAGGAGCGGAGGAGAGTCTTTATGACGAAGGAATTCCTGTCATGACTCTGTATCTTCCTGCTTGTCCGCAGGAAGATCCAAGCTAATCACCCCGGTTTTCGAGTCCAGCCGGCTGTACTCCGTGAGCTGTATTTCGCTGGACACGACGGTTTGCACCGAATCAGATCCCAACGATAATCCTTCATGGGGGTCAAGGGCATCGCTTCTTAGGAAGGTTCGAGTTTTATCTGAACGACGATTTTCGGCTGGGTCCGCGGATGGATTTGGCGGCCCCGCAGCAGCAAGGATGTCCTCTCCTTCGTGAAGGACTGCGAGCGCTTCAGACCCTAGACTCTGAGCAAGTTTTTCTCTTTGGGCCCTCAGCTTGATAGCTCTCATTACTTCCTCGGGAATCTCCGGTTCAGAGGAGGGATCTTCGATTCCTGTGTCGATGGCGTCAAGTAACTCTCCCAGGGATGTCTTTCTTGTGATCACCGCTGTTCTTGTGAGGCCGTATAGGATCGACGATGAAAATACGATTATTGCGGCATCGGCTGTGAGGCGAAAGCGGGATGATCCAAATGCCAGTGCCGATAAGACGACAAATCCTGCGAACATGAGATATAGCGGTAGAAATTCTCTCCACCGGTATTGCGATCGCCATGCTGCATAGACGGCGAAAACGAGAAGAGGAAAGTAAAAGGCAATTCCGGCGTACGTGATCCAGGTGGGCCTGCCCCAGCCTTCCTCTAAACGAGCGGTAACATAGGGATCCCAAAAGTCGAGTCCTCTGAGTATCCGAGCGAGCACGACCGAGGGTAAACGTTCTAGGTGTGAACGCATGTACTGAAGCCCTCTGGCCGTAAAGAGGTCGTCGACTATCTTTTCGTTGTGACGGGGATCGCGCACTTCGTAGAGAGTCCGTCGATCGTTGGAGATGCCACCGTAGTACCACGACCCTGTGTAGACCCTGTCGTAGTAGGCAACTCGGTTGTTGGCTCCGGCTATCAGGGTCCCCAGCGAGCTCGAAGGGGCGATTGTTCTAAAGTTCGACCACGTATGGTGGAGCCAGGGTGTGTAGACGACCAGAGCGGCAGCTATCGCGCAGCAGGCCAAAATTGCCCGTCTCGAAATCGACAGCCGCTGGATCGACACCATGACAAAAGAGATCGGTAGGAGGATCCAGGCCGCCCCTTCGGCTCGTGTCAAGGCCAGTGCCCCAACTAGCGCTCCAGCAATCGTCGCCCGGTAGAGCGCGGGCTTTTCTCGCAAAAGCAAGAGAACGTAGACGAGGGTTACAGCTAGAAAAGCAAAGAGGGCCTCGGGGTACAAGACGCCGTCGGCCGCTATAAAAGGAGGATAAACAGCGGCGACGATACCGGCGACAGCAGCGACTCGGGAATTGTAAAGCTTTCTAGTGACCAAGAAAATGGCGACGACCGTGGCCGCACCTATAGAGGACAACAGAACCCTGGCAATCAGCGGATTGCGGTTTGTTAGGGAGTAGGCAGAGGCCAGTGCGACGGTATATAGCGGAGGTCGAAACATCGTGGTTCTTATTTCCACAGCTGTTTCTCCGCGATCGTTGGTGACGGCCCATGGACGAGAGTATCCACCTCCGTCCAGCAATGAGCGAGCGACTTGGTCGTAGTCGTACATGTCTCTCAGCTCTGGAGCGATGAGGTAGTTGCCCAGGTGGAAGTTGTACGCGACACGGAATACAAACGCGAAGCAAAAAAGTAGGATGCATACCCGAACCAGTGGATAGGCCCGCAGGATTTCTTGGGTCTTCTCTACTACGGTGCGGCGGTCGTCCTCCGGACGGGCTACATAGAAGTCGTCGTCTCGAAAGTACCGCTCTTCTAAAGAATCAACGTTGCCTGTTTCCATCCCTGCTCAAGAATATCGTCCGATCTCGGGGCCTGAGAGGTGATCAGCTGAAGCTTTTCTCGAGCTTTTGGCTACAGCGAGTTTGAAATCGAAACCATATTTACAAGCTATGCTTTTACCGCCTTAGGCTCTACATGAACAGGAGGACTTGTAATGGCGCTTGTCGAATCTTCCACCGAAGGTCGAATCCGTATTGTGACAATAAACCGTCCAGACCAACGCAATGCGATAAGTCCCGAGGTCTCCACACAGCTTGAAGCTGCGATCTCCGAGTTCGAAAAAGACAATGATGTCTGGGTGGGAATTATCACCGGCGCCGGTGATAAGGCCTTCTCGGCTGGAGCTGACCTAAAGGCGATAGCTGCCGGAAGAATGCAGGAGATCTGGACGGCCGAAGGTGGGTTCGCGGGGATCACCAAACGATCCAGAACCAAGCCGATCATTGCGGCGGTAAATGGTGATGCGTTGGCGGGAGGGTGTGAGATTGCCCTAGCCTGCGATTTGATTGTAGCTGCCGAGCATGCCCGCTTCGGTCTTCCCGAGGTGCGCAGGAGCCTGATCGCAGCTGCGGGTGGGCTGTTCCGCCTCCCACGGCGGCTTCCACTTTCGGTGGCAATGGAGATGATTCTCACTGGTCTGCCGATATCGGCACGTAGAGCTTACGAGTTGGGTTTGGTAAACCGGGTTGTCCCGGCGGACCAAGTAATGTCGGCGGCCATGGAATTGGCTGGAGCAATTGCAGAGTGTGCACCAGTTGCTGTACGAGAGTCCCGAAGGGTTGTTGTCGAATCGCTTCTAGCTTCCGAGGAGGACCGTGGCTGGGAGTTGTCTGCCAGGGCGACAGCCACGGTGGTCGGTACGGAAGACTTCCTAGAGGGCCCCAGGGCCTTCGTAGAGAAGCGAGAGCCTCGGTGGAAGGGCCGATGACTCAAATTGAGGTTGATTAGGTAGCACATTCCAAACGAGGATGCGTCACCTGATCTGGCACTCGTACTGGTTTTACCGTCGAAAGATCTCGGGCGCACGCCGCATCGACGGTTTAGTACTTGATGTCGGATCTGGGAACTCTCCTTTTCCTCGTGCCGATGTACTCGCAGAGAAGTTTTTGCTGGACGACTCCAATCGCATTTGGGGTCAGAAACCGGTACTGTCGGCGCCGGTGGTCGCCTGCGATGCGGAGGCACTGCCGTTCTCCGACAAAACGTTCGATTTCGTAGTCGCCTCGCATCTGCTTGAACACGTCGACCGTCCCGACAGAGTGATGTTGGAGCTGTCACGTGTGGGTAAGGCAGGGTACATAGAGTGTCCCGACGAAGCCTATGACAAACTGGATTCCCCTCCCTATCACAGGTGGTTTGTTGAGCAGCGCGGCGACCGTCTGGTGTTCAAGCAAAAACAGAACGCGGTTTTTGACGAAGGAATCAAGGCTCTCACCCACGATACGCTGTACAAGGATCGAGGATTCTGGGCGGTCTTTTGGAGAAGATTGGAGCGATTTTTTGTGATGTACCGCTGGGAAGGAAAGATTGACTTTGAGGTCCACTATCTCTCACTCCCCACCGGTGAAAAGGGAACTGCAGAAAGATCTGTTTTCGATGACGAGCAGTGGCTGCTAAAGCACGGGTTCTTGGTCGTCAAGCCCGAGGAAGGGGCACCAAACTCTGGGCTAGTGGATGCAGTTTTCAGGCTCACATGGAGAGCGCTCTCACTGTCGGTTAGAGGAAGAAGGCCGTATCCACGAGTAATTGACTTGGTCGTGTGTCCTGCTGATCGTTCGAAGCTCGATAGATCCGGAGTATCGGAGAACAAGCGAGAAGGTACGTTGGCGTGCGGCGAGTGTGGACGGCTCTTTCCGGTAGTAGAGGGCATACCGCATCTTTTCGTGTGAGAGAATCCAAATGGGGATGTTGTGGTGGCGGCCTTCCTTTCGCCTGCAAGAAGGGATGGGCGGGCGGCTTATGGTGCCACCACCAGATTCGAGGCGAAGCAATCCTTTCCGTGGCCCGACTTTCCTGGAAAGTCGAGCTACAGACAAAGAGCTGACGGAAAAAACGGAGAATCCGGTTTTTTACTCTCGGACTCGTACCATTCGATCGTGCGAACCAGCCCTGCCTCGAAGGAGATTTGCGGCTCCCAACCCAACAGCTCTCTGGCTTTGGAGTTGTCGCAGTACATCCGCCAGATTTCCCGCGGCCTATAGGGAAGCGCACCAACTCTGAGCTCGACCGGGTTTCCCAGGAGTTCCAGCACTGTAGAGGCAACATCTTTCATCGATCGCTCTTGGCCGCAGCCCACGTTGATAACTTCTCCGAGCACCGAGTCATCGGCTTCTGCGGCTTTTATGAATCCGGCGACGATGTCGGAAACGAAGTTGAACTCTCTGGTTTGTACACCTTCGGTGATTTCGACGGGTAGTCCCCGAAGTGCCCTGGCAATAGTTTCAGGGATGATACGATCGGGGCTCTGCATGGGCCCAAAGGCGTTGAACGGTCTTATTGCCACCGTGGGGATGCCGTAGGCGTCCTTGTATATCAAAGCGAGTCGCTCTGCCGCGTACTTTGAGACGCCGTAGGGGGATACAGGGTTGACGGGGCCCGTTTCCCGAAACGGCACGTCCACGTCTCCATAGACCTCGCTGGTGCTGGCATAGACGAGCCTTGTCGGGGGATGGCTCGCGAGTGCCTCCAAAATGTTTCTAGTACCTTCGATGTTGGTGGTTGTGCACTCGGATACCCGATCGAACGAACGGCCCACGTGAGTGAAGGCTCCGAGGTGAAATACGTAGTTAGGTTTTACTCGTTTGACGACGCGAGCCACGGCGTAACTATCGGTCAAATCAGCGTCCTCTAGCCGAATTTTTCCTGTGAGGTCGGCGAGTCGAGGAGGGTACAGAGCGGATACGTCGGACACCAACGCAACGACGTCAGAGCCGAGATCCATGAGAGCTCGCGTCAAATGTGACCCGATAAATCCCGCCGCCCCTGTTACCAAGACCGTGCTTTCTTTGAGGGACCTTGCGCTCATTTAGATTCCTAGACCCGAGAAGCAGATCGTATCGATTTTCTGATCTGAAGAAGCTCTTTGAGTATGGATGGGAGGTCTTTTAACATCGACAGTTTACTGTCGGGATCGTTTTCCCAGTGAATGGGGACCTCAAGCACCGTTATTCCTAGCATTGCTGCTTTTCCCAGTATCTCTGCATCGAAAAGCCATCCTTTAGTGGTCTGGCTTGAGAAGAGTATCTCGGCGACGTCAGAGCGAAACCACTTGAAGCCACAAAAAATATCGCGGGGAAGCTTTGGGACGATCGCACGCGTGACGCTCAGACAAACCTGTCCAGCCAGTCGTCGTGGCAGCGACTGTGGCCGTACAACTGAGGCACCCGACGCTAACCTAGATCCAACTATGATTCCGAACTCCTCTTCTCTAGCGAGTTTCCAAAATCTTGGGATTTCGTCAGGGGGCGTCGAAAGGTCGGCATCAATGAAAAACCGCCAGTCACCATTAGCCTCCAGCATTCCGCGCCTTACGGAAAACCCCTTCCCCTCGTTCCTCGAGTTCACAAGCACACGGACTTTGGTGCCAGGCGGACATATTTCGCGAGCAATTGAGGCTGTGTGGTCCGGGCTGGCGTTGTCTACGATGATGATTTCGTTAGTCTCTCCCACGCTTCCCAGTGCTTTCGACACTTCCTCGATGGCGGTCGCAATCTTGTGCGCCTCGTTGAAAGTCGGGATGATAGCTGTGATGCGTGGATGTTCAGAGGACATACTTGCGAGTTCCGGTCAGCTTGGATCTTCAGTCCTTCTTGAGCCGAGGCGAGCTAGCGAGCATCGCAGCTTCGATCGGTCGCGTAGAAGCTAGCACTGGAGCCTGAACACTTTCCCTCGAGCCAGAGGCACAGTTCAGGTAGTGGAACCTTCTTGTTTGATCGGTCTTGCCTTGACGACACCTCTAGCATGTAGACCTTTGCGGCTCGGAAGAAACGAGACCAATACCGGCTCGTCGTTAGGGTCGCCAGCTGGATCGAGCGGAAGCACTCGATAACGCCAGTCAACCGCAGCGACCACGCAAGCAGTAGCCAAAAGCCCGATTGCTATTCCAGCTACCGAGTGTGCAAGCATCTGCTTTAGGGCATAAGAGGAGTCGATATTGCCTTTGAGATCGATACCCTGGATCACCATGATCAAGGGTATCGAGGCTACTACCACCGCTGTAATCCCTAGTAGTTCTCGGGAGTCTACTTTTCTCCACAGTAAAACGAGTAGCAGAGGCACGAAGAAAACCCCCCAAATGTCGGCGAAAAAGTAGGCGACCGCGACTGCAATGCCAATCAGTATCGCAACCCCGATAGGATGAACTTTTCCAGGCTCTCGCGCTCTGGTTGGCAGGTTCGTGGGTCGAGCAAGTGCTACGGGTAATCCTTCGCGGGGAGGACGCCGCGTACCACGAGGCGGTCTCATGCCTGGGGGAGGCATGCGTCGGCCAGGAAGCTCGGGTGCAGCCCGGCGACGCCGTGGAGCTCTTTCCGAAGGCTCGACACCGGCTCCGGTCTTTGAGGCAGTTGTCGGCGTATCTTCGGACCTAGCCGGCGCTGCGGGGGGAGCTATAGGAGGAGAAGGTTGACCCGGAGATGCTGGTGGTACTTGGGGAGCGACAGGGAGAGTTGGCGGTACGGGTGAAGCCTCGGGCACGCGAGGTTGTACCGCGCCCCTCTTGGTCATTCGCCGCTGCTCGTCGGGGATCGTGGCGCGAATTCGATCCGCGAGACGCTTCCTGGCGAGCGCGCGTTGCTCGGCAGGAGAAAGCGTGGCCTGCTCTTCTGGAGTGAGAAGTTGCTTCTCCTCCTCCGAGCTAGGTTCTCTCTCTGCCGGGTGGGGCTGCCCCCCGGGCTCTTGACCGCTGCCGTTTTCCGTCATGAGATCCTCCAGTTCTTAGCAAAACTTCGTTGCCTGAAAGACTTGTTGCAAAAATTATTTTTCGCAGCAAACTGCGAGACGCCTCGCTTGAATTCTCATCTTTGCTACTAGGGTCGTACAGCCTCTGACGTGACCTGAGCCCTCTCCTCCTTATCCCCGCTGCTGCGGAGGTAGTCCAGAATCTTCGGCAGAATCCTGCATATCGTGATTACTACTGCTCGACGACGGCCCCGACTCTGAAGTAGGGGGTGGCTCCGGAGCCGATTCTCGATTCGGCAGCGGCCTCGTATCCAAATACTCTCCTCTGTCATGTGGAGGAACAGGGCCCGGAGGTGGCACAGGACCCGGACCTGGGCGAGGGCCACGCGGAGGGCCACCTGGGCGAGGGCCACGTCTTACAGTCGCCGCAAGTAATGCTCTTCGCCGCGCTGCTTCTACCCAGCGAATTTGGAGCAGCACAAAGATGGAAACGAGCAGCGTGAAAGCCGTGACAGCGATTCCAACGAAAATCAACTGTTGTGGGCGATACTCAAGGTGGATCGTGTAGCTGCCGGTCTGCTTGATCCGCCAGGCATTTGCGTATCCGTTTATAAGCTTTGGTTCTTGGGGTTCGATGGGAACTGAGGTCCCGTCGCTACGCACAATTCTTCCCCGCCAGCCTGGATTGATGTTTTCCCCGAGGATCAGGTAGTAGGGGTCATCGGTGGCACCAGACACCTTGAGATCCCAGCTATAGCGTCCGTGGTTCGTCACCTCAATGAGCGGTAGGTTGCGTCTCGTAGTTGGTGGTGGCTGAGTTATCGACGTCAGAGAGACTCGGTCGATTAGGAGAACTCCAGAAGGTGACGTAAGGAGCATGTGGTCTCCGCGTCCGAGAGTGATAGACGCAGCCGCGTTACATGGCACCCCTCGGACAGTTCGGAGGCTCAGCAAGTCGTCCACTTTGGCGGCAGCCCGGAAACGCACCTGCTGTCCGTCGACCCATATTGTGGAATCTGGAACTACGCTGGCCCCCTTGGTTCGGATTTCATCTTCGCTCGGCGCAGGGCCCAATGCCTCACAAGGTGTAACGACCTCGGCGTCATCTGCAGGGACAGCATTGGTGAGCCCTGGAATTCCCAGCTCTGCAACTGCAGTCGGCATGAGGATTGCCTTGGGATCTCCCCGTACAGGAGAGGTGTCGGCAGTAAAGCGCTCTCTGATCTTGTCGATCGTGAACGTGATTGACGTCGTGGTGACGGGTGCGTCTAGAACTCGCTTGTAGTGCTGTAGTCCAAGCTTGTCTTGAGGAGGCGCCTCGAAGGAAAACGTCTTTTGCTGTCCGTTGGAGAAACTTACTGTCGCTTCCTCAATGCCCGAATGGAGCTCGTCTTCTTTGAACACGAAGTCGAACTCCGATATTTGGGTGGGAGCGGAAAGATCAATGTTGATCGACTCTCCGACCATCTTCGAGCCAATAGCTGGCTGCCAGTATGTCTCGGTATTGCCGTCGACCGCGGACATTGCACGATACTTGGGCATTCCTAGCCACCTTGAAGAAGACGCGGCTTTTGATATTGGACCTTTCACTCCCAACAACGCGTCGACGGTTGGATCGGGTGTTGCAGGCGATAGACTAACTCCGGCAAGGGGTGCAAAGACCCTCTGCCCTGGTACGTAAAAGACCCGTGCAAGTTGGGCTTCTTCATCGGAGCGCATGAAGTCGCCGGGTTGATTCTTAGCACGCTGAAACACGTACCCAAGGTTGAGAGGGGCAAATGCGGAATCTCCGCCGGGAGCTCGCCTGAAGACGTCATCTGGGGTTCTGAGAAGTTCAAGAGGGTAGATGCCAGGGATGTCGATCTCGGCAATTCCTACCGGGGGAAGATAACGAGCGTTGCGCCCAGTAGCACTTATCCCGTCGATTCTAAAGCGTAGGCGTTGAGTATCCACAGGTTGGCCCAGAGAGAAAGTCTGTGGACCATTGGTAGGCTGCAGATCGAGGGGTATTTCTCTTCCAGAATCCGGGATCACGGTGAGCCGCGTAATATTGCGGCCATCTTCTTGGAACTTGAGGTAGATGGTGAGTTGGTCGACAGTACGCCTGTCGTCGAAGGTGATCTCTAACTGGGCACCAACGGGATTGCCGAGACCCCCTACCATCCAGGCTGTGTTGAGGTTGCGATCGAAGGCCATGGCCGGACGGTTCTCTGGAAGCTCGTACCAGAATGATCCATAACTGGAGGCTCTGATCGATTTCACCCCCCTGAACTCCGCGACCGTTTGTTTTCTAGGAGCCTCGACTTCGTCGAAGACTGTCCAGTTGCGATCGGCAACGCCTCCACGACGAAGTTCCTCCCCCTCTGCGAGGGTATAGGAGTAGTTGTTTTTGATTACTCCGAACTGCCATGCCCGGCGTCTATTCGAATCTGTGATGATCACGCTGGGCTGGGAATTGAGCGTTTCTTGTAGTTGGGTCGAGGTTTGCGAGGCAGAGAGGAAGAAGGGGGGGTTGTCATCCAGGTACCCAAAAGCGGAGAGCGTCAATACTCCGAAGTTGTCGCCGGAGATTAGCAGGGGTTGCTCTACACGCTCGGCCCTTACGATCGGAAGGGGATCTGGCACAATGAAGTACTCAAGAGGCGCGAGCTTTGCCTCAACTTCTGGGTATCCGAAGTCTTGAGAACGGAGCTGAGAGCGGTCGGTCGTCGGAGACCACTGTCCAGGCTCTCCGAATTTCCCCCCTCCGGGACCAGGGACTAATCCTTGACGCCCCAGCATGTCTATGACCACAGCAGGTCTGGGGGTGTCCCAACGCGCCCAGTCAAGGTCGTGCCTCACTATTACATCACCGGCTCCCAAGTAGCGCGCTATTGGGAGAAGCGTATTGGGCTCCAAGGTGCCTTGCTGGATGGCGCCATCCAGCGCACCGGTCAGGTTAGCTCCGTACGGTGATCCATAAGGGACGAGCGTCCTCAGCAGAGTCGGCCGCTTGATCATCGATTGATTGATGTCGTCGAGGGTGACTCCCCACTGATAGTAAGCGAAGGGTTGGCCCGGAAACATGAGAAGCCGATAAGACTGCTGTTTGGCACCGGTTCCGGTCGGTTGCTCTTTGCGGATCTGAGATTCCGTCAACATGAAGCCGTTTATGCGCTTCGCTGCTTCCTTCCAGTACTCAGGGATCCCGTGTTTGACCGACATGTTGGGGTCCCACGCTCTGAACGTCCAGTATCCGTAGGTGTTTACGACGACGAGGGCGAGTACGATGGCAATAGGAATGTAAGGTTGCCATCCCGGCTTCACGCCCCTTACTTCGCGTGTCTCGGCAATGCGTTTCTGGACGGACTCGACGCCAGCGGCAAGCAGTGCCGCAAAAGCCAATGCCAGCATGGGAGCAGCTTTGTACGTGTTGCGGAAGGCCATCGCCGGCTGCCAGTGGTCGTAAAGGTAATTGAGCAGCCTGCCATATGGACTTGGCTTCTGAGGCGGAAACACTCCAACCATCAGTAGGACAGAGGCGACCATGAGCATTCCAAAGTAGATGCGGTATCGCCATCGGATGAGCCATGCCGAGATCAGTGCGAGGACGGGGACGGCAAAGGTGGTGATAACCAAGACCGGATTGGACAGGTAGGACAATGCCCCCCTATACCACGGCCCAAAACGGTCACCCCCGTAGAAGAACCAAAATCCGAAAAGGCGAATGCTCTCCGAAAAACTGGACGTGAGATTGGTGAAGTACGCTGGCTCGGTAAAGGTGAGGATGTTGAGAGCCAGCTTGCCTTGAATGAGGAGAGGCACTAGCCACCATATTGAAAGCAGTCCCATCAACACTAGGCACTTGGCAGCGTAGAGAAGAGCTGTGCGGAAGGTCGAAGTACGCAGTACGTACACGTGGTAGAGGAAGTACAGCACGGGGGCTACAAGCACGAAGATCGTCGATGCCGCGTTCAGTCCAGTCATTAAGAAGAACGCCAGTCCCACCAGCATCGGATATTTCCAGCCCCGAGGTCGCCACATCCCTTTGATGAAGAAGTTGAGAAGCCACGGGAGCATCACATAAGGCAGCAGCATGCCGCTCGTGCGAGGGAGCCACATCATTACGTACGGGTTGAACATGTAAAAGATGGCCGCCACCCAATGAAGCGACGTGCGTCGCTTTCCTCGCAAAGTATCCATTAGGCATACAACGCCCCATCCTGCTATAAGCAAGAGGAGGGACTGCCACAGGCGCTGGGATATCCAAGTCGGAATACCGATGACGCTCGTCAAGTAGAAAAACGTTCCCATTGGGAAGACGTATGAGATCGCTTGGTGGGGAATGAATCCCAGGTAAGTCCCCGGATCCCACCCGGATATAACTCTTTGCATAAAGAACAGCGGATCGACGTACAGATCGAACTTCGTGTCTGGAACAACAGCGCCCGGAAGCTGCGTGAACATGGCGAAACCGGCTATGACGAAAAGCCACACCGGCAACGGGATCTTCGACCAAGTAAATGGTTCTCGTACCCGCCTTACCGGCACGGCTCCAACGCGAGCTGGCCTCAGCGGCGGGCGTTCCGGCCTCTCACGCCTTTGAGGCTCTTGCCGCTGGGGCACTGCAGATTTTGGCGCTTCTGGCTCCTGTATTGGACTTGCCACAAAAACCCCCGGAATCGTGCTGAGAAAGTTTATAACGAACTGCCCAAGCTTTCAGAGGAACCGTGGAGTCTCCCCGCGGAAGCTCGGGTCAGGACATCGAGTGTCTTTTTGGCAGCGTCTCCCCATGTGAAGGAGAGTGCCCTGCGCGCGGCTGCTTGTGCCATGGCACGCCGCAGGTGCATGTCGTCCAGCAAACGGACACAGCGCTCCATAAACTCTGTACGACTCGTGCACACAAATCCTGTTCTCTCAGAGATCACTGACTCTTGCAAACCTGACTTACCAAGGGCGACTGTTGGACAGCCCATTGCTGCTGCCTCCATAGTCGAAATCCCCCATCCCTCTATATCCGATGCCGTTACGGCGATCCAAGCTGAGGCCAGCAACTCCAACTTGGTGTGGTTGTCCACAAAACCTGTAAAGGACACCTGTCGCTCGACGCCTAGTTGTCGAACTAGAGACTGTAGCCGACATTTGTCATCACCATCACCTACGACCATTAGCCGAAGAGAAGATCGGGCCCGAAGGAGGGGCGAAAGAAGCTCAAGAAGCAGGTCTACTCGCTTGTAGCGCTTTAGGCGCCCGAGGTATACCAAGGTCGGGATTTCTGACTTGAAGTCGATATTACCCTCTAGGATTGCTGCTTCGTACTTGTCGAAGGGCGGTTCGACAGCGTGGTCGGTTCCATTGTGAACGACCTCAATGTGGGCTTCCGGAATCCCCAGCTGCACGAGTTCACGCTTAGAGGTTTCCGATACCGTAAGGAAAGGCAGGTGCCGGTAAGCAGCGGGCATCACCTTGGCCTCCAAGAACTTTCCGAAAACGCGCGCAACACCCTTGAATTCCATCTCGTATTGTTGCTGGCAGACGTGGTGGACCATGACGACCGTGGGTTTGCGCGTAACAAGCTTTGACATCCAAGGGACACCGTTAACGACCTCTAGAACCACATCTGCTTGCCTAGCCGCTCCCTGGATGAGTTGAGCAGCCACGGCAAAATACACGGTGTACTTGGAGCCTAGCCGCTTAATTCGTAAGCGGTCACTTGTCTCCGTTTGCACCGCTCCAGGGTAAGACACGGTGAGGATGTCTACTCGATGGCCCCACTCGATCCAGTATTCGACTTGCTTTCGAAGGTTGATACCAGCCCCACCGCCTTGTGGGTGTGCCCAGTCTCTGTCGCAGATCACTAAGATTCTCATCTGACTCCCGAGCCGTGGTTCCGAGACTGTACAGGCAACTCCGCCGGTATCGATCACCTGAGCGGATAGAAGTTTTGCCTTAGGAGGCTATGTGACTGTGCAAAAGGAGAATGCCACAGGCCATCCTCGGAACTCGATGCCAAAGTTGCCCTGGACTCAAAAAATCTTTTTACCAAAAGGGTTGCTGGCGGCGGCTCCTGCTGTTGTTTACGCCATCGTATCTGCTGTAGTACTCCGCCCGCTCCTTCAAAAGCGGGGCTATCCGTTTTCATTTGATATGTCATTCGGGCCTCATATGAAGGTTCCTCCTGAGGCTTACGGTTTGGGATCTGAGTTCGGAAGGCGCCTCCCCGATTTCATCTGGATCTCACTGATATCTCGGGTAATCCCTGCAGAGTTCGTGGCAAAAGGGGTGTTGCTTCTAATTCCGTTTGCGGCAGGTACGACTGGGTACTGGGCATCACGAAGATTGCTGGGTAGAGCTGGACTAACTACTGGCGGCGCCATTTATGCAGGACTGCTCTACGAACTGAATCCTTTCGTCTACCAGCGTTTCCTCGCCGGCCACTGGCACATCCTGTTAGGTTACGCGTTTTTTCCAACGATCCTTGTGGCTGCTATGGAGCTGGTGATGTCAGAAGCGGGCTCGGGCAGGCAAAAACATGCCGAGCCCGAAAAGCCAAAAAGTAAGCACCGTTGCTCTGCGTTGTGGCCTGTCACTTTATCCTCGGCCATTCTGGGGATTACCAGCTTTGCGGTTTCGGTTATGGGACTTCTCGCTCTGTTGCTAGCAATTGGTGTGGCAGGCGCGAGCAGATGGACGAATGGGCGCGGGGAGAGGGAAGGCGGCAAAAAAGAATGGGGCGGATGGAAGGGCTGGAGCGCGAGCCTTCGACCCAAGGCCGTTCTGAGCGTTGCTGCTGCGGCAGTGTGGTCGTCCGCCAACGCCACGTGGATAATCCCAGCGCTCTTGAAGTCAGGTAAACGGGCGGAGTTTTCCGACCTGGATTGGCGGGCATTTTTGGTGAGGGGACACGATCAGTGGGAGGCATTCCTCAATGTCGTGCGGCTAGTCGGCTTTTACAGACAGGACTTTTTTCCTCCGACTCTTTCGAGGCTTTCGGGGTGGCTCGCGTCTGCTGCTGTGGTAGCGTTCTTTATCGCAGGGCTCGTGGTCGTATACAGACATGACCCTCGACTTTTTGCGTTTGCACTATTATCTCCGGTGACTTTTTTGTTTCTAGCTCTAGGCGAAAGGGCTCCGCTTGTGGGCCCTTTACTCGGGTGGGTATATCCAAGAATCCCTGGATGGCAGATCTTTAGGGAATCTCAGAAGCTTCTGGTGCCGGTGTGCTTTTTTTACGCTGCTCTAGGCGGGCTCGGTGTCTCGAGGATCGCATCTTTTTGGGCGACGAGTGACTCTGGTACAAAAGCTGGGTCGAGCCCGGAATTTTCCAGTGGTGTGGGGCGGCTTTCGGGACGTCTGTCGCCGGAGGGTTTGGCGCTGCTATTGGCCGCTCTCACGATTCCGGTAGCGCTCTCGGCGGACCTTTTTTTCGGGCTCCGAGGCAGTATCTCGGTGTCGCCTTACCCATCAGGGTGGTATGAGGCGGCGGAAGCACTGCCTTCTGGAGACGGAAAGCTGCTTGTTTTTCCGTGGCATCAGCACCTCCCATTTGACTTCACCGGAGGGCGAACGAATGTCAACCCTGTTCAAGACTTCTTCCCCAAAGAAGTGCTTCAGTCCACCAGAGCCGAGTTTCCTGGCTTTGTCCTCGGAGTGTCTGATCCGGTCGATTCCTACGTGCGCGATTTCATTGCCTCAGGGCCGGTATTGAGCGACACTGCATCGGCCCTTCGTCCGTTGGGGGTTGACTCTGTGGTAGTCCTGAAGACGGCCGACTGGTTAGCGTACGAGTTCTTAGAGCGGAAGGCAGGAATCACCAAAATCATCGACAACCACGACCTTCGTCTCTACGTCGTAAATGGGTCGGGAGGGTCGGTATCGGCATTCCGACCTACTTCCGAATTGCCGCGAGTTCAGGAATCTACAGGGGTTGCAAGCGACGACCCAGAGCTGTTGTCCGCCGGGTGCCAAGCGAATCCCGACGAAAAAGTCTCCAAGGAAACCCCTTTTTCTTACAGAGTGCCGGGACCGGGATGTTGGGTAGTTCCCCAGCCATTCGATGCTGGCTGGCGGGCGAGAGGTGTGGTCGGAGAGGTGTGGTCTGGGGCTGCAGTCGGTGTTTTTGTGGAGAGAGAAAGCAGAGTGGTGTTTGTGCCCGCGTTTTTTGCGCTTGGTGGCCACTTAGTCACAGCGACGACCATCATCGCGTCGCTCGCTGTTTTATTAGGACGAAGAAGGCAGCGCGCTTTGTAACGAGCTCTTCCGCAAGCCATTGGGTCGTGCTAAACTAGCGAAAGCCTAATCTGTCCGAGTACGTGGGGATTGCGGACATGACATTCAATCCGATAGCACAGAGGCTTATAAGGTTTGCAGTAGCGGTGATGCTGCTGCTAGCTCTGACTATTGGTACGGTTACAGCGTTAGCCCAGTCGCCTTCGCCGTCACCTTCACCAACAGAGACCAGTACGATCTACGGAATCCCCTGTATTCCTGGGATTCCAATCCCAGGCTGTCCGGACTGAGTTACCCGGTTCGTCTATTTTGGCTACACTTTTTTTGTAGTGAGCCCGACGCGTTATTTCTCCGTGACAGCAGGTGCGGTGTCGGCGAATTATAAGGGTGAGCGAGTACTGTTTCTCCGGGCGATGATCGCGGTTCTTTCGTTTACTTCCACTCACTAACTGAACTCCCAGAGGCGGCTATGAATGCAAGCGTTGTACTCGATTCACCAGCAGGTCCCGTTGTGGGGCAGGAACGTGGTGGGGTGCTCATGTTCCGAGGCATTCCCTATGCGCTGCCGCCTATTGGAAGGTTGAGGTTTGCGCCGACGGCTCGGCTGGAGGAGCTTCCCTTGACGGACGGCCGGCCTTTCGATGCCACTAGGCTCGCCCCTGCAGCTCCTCAAAATACTTTTTTCGGGGGGATAGAGCTGCCGGGACTTTCGGTGCGAGAAACCGCCGAGGACTGCTTGTATTTGAACGTGTGGACTCCCTCGTTGGAGGGGAAGCTTCATCCAGTAATGGTCTGGATCCATGGCGGCGGATTTACCACCGGATCGGGCTCCCTTCCTTTATACAAAGGCCAAAGGCTCGCGCTAGAACACGGCGTTGTGGTGGTAACAATCAATTATCGCCTCGGGATCCTTGGCTTTTTACACCTAGGTGTGCGCTATCCACAGGCATTTCCAAACTGCTTCAACTTGGGCCTTCGCGACCAGGTATTGGCACTCCAGTGGGTGAGAGAGAATATCGCCGCGTTTGGAGGTGATCCGAACAATGTGACGGTTTTTGGCGAATCGGCCGGCGCAATGAGCATCGGCACCCTTATGGGGGTCGAAGAAGCTGACGGCCTATACCACAAAGCGATCTTGCAGAGCGGAGCATCTCACTTCGTCACCTCTCCCGATGTTGCAGCTCGAGTCTGTGAGAAGGTTTTGTTTGAGTTGGATATCTCCGAGAGAGACCTCGGTGTTTTTTACCAGCTAGATGTGGACGAAATCCTAAAAGCCCAGTTGATATTAGAATTGCCGGCCGCAGGAACTACCCCGCAATCTGTCGCGCATGATGGGGCTTTTCTGTCTTTTGTGCCCACTATAGATGGCGACTTTCTCGAGTGCGAGCCGCTCGAGAGGATCCACAACGGAAATGTCCCCAATGTGCCCCTCCTAGTGGGATCCAATCTCGAAGAGTTCAAGTTGTTCGCGCAGAGAGATCCGGCTATGGGATCGCTCACCAAAGAGCATGTTGTTTCCAGAGTACGGCAGCTTATACCCTCGGACCCTTCCGCAGCCGAAGAGGTCTACGCTGCTTATGAGCGAGCTGCTAAGACACGGGGTGCTTCCACGGATCCGAATGATTTATGGCTAGCAATCGCGGCCGACGCTATCTTTCGCATTCCAGCTATAAGGCTTGCCGAAGCTTCCATAGCGACGGGGAGGAAGGCTTGGGTTTACCTATTTGCGTGGAAAACCCCGCTTCTGGGTGCTGCTCACGGGCTCGATGTACCGTTTGTTTTCGGAAATTTGGGTGGAAAGGCTGCCGAGCCCTTTGTCGGCCCCATCGACAAAGCCGAAAGGCTTTCTCTAGCGATGCGAAAAGCGTGGACATCATTCGCTATGGAGGGCACACCGAAATGTGGGAGCGAGATTGAGTGGCCTCCTTACGATCAAGAGCGGTGTGTGATGGTCTTCGATGAAGTCCTGAGGGTTGAGAAAGATCCTTTTTCAGAGGAGCGACGCGTTTGGGATGGTCTTCTCTGATGGCTAGGATCACCGCCGGCATATTCGATTTCTCGGGAGTTATGACGACAAGCCCGTTGGATGGCGTTTACGATTACGAGCATTCTTTGGGACTGTCAAAGGGCCGCCTCTTGTCATTGATAATTGGCGACCATAACTCGGATGGTGACGATCCATGGCATCGGCTCGAAAGAGGTGAAATTCCGGGTACGGAGTTCTGGGAGCAGTTGCGAGAAAGAGCTGCCAAAGAGCTTGGAGTCGAGATCGCTCTGGATGAACTGGCGAGGTCGTTTCTCAAGGGATACAAGCCGAGACCGCGCATGGTCGAACTAGTAAGAGGGCTAAGAGGTCGGATCCGCACCGGGCTCCTCACGAACAACATCAAGGAGTTCGGTGGTTTTTGGCGGGCGATGATTCCGGTCGAAGAAATCTTTGACGAGGTTATCGACTCGTCGGAAGTGGGACTGAGAAAGCCGGATCCGCGGGTCTATGTCCTCGCCTTAGAGAGGCTCGGAGCCAGCCCGGAAGAAACCTTCTTCGTTGATGATTTCGAGGCCAATGTAAAAGCTGCGAAAGACGTCGGCCTCACCGGAATCACTTTTACCGACGAAGATTCTGTCATTGCTGAGATAGAAAGACTTGTCGGCCCTAAAGTGTAAGAGATTGCCGGAGCCAACGCTTAAATTGGTGGGGGCGGAGTGTGGTACCATCCGATGATTTTGTTTGGTCCACTATCTGAAAAGCATCGCTCCGATGCGTTGAATCAAAGCTATTAGACGCGCCGAAGAAGAATTTCTCTCTTTACCTCTTCAATGGCTTTCGTAATCCGTATATCCCGCGGACACACCTCTGTGCACTCAAATGCTGTGCGACACCTGTATACGCCGTCACGTTCGGCCAGAATCCGCAATCGCTCTTCGGCCGCGGTGTCCCTGCTGTCGAAGATGAATCTATGAGCGTTGACTATGGCTGCAGGGCCTAGGTAGTTTCCATTGCTCCAGAAGACTGGGCATGACGTGGTACAGGCTGCACACAGGATGCATTTTGTGGTGTCCTCGTAACGCTCCCGCTCTTCTGGCGTCTGTAAGCGTTCTGTCTTTGGCGGGGGTTCTTCATTGATTAGGTAGGGCATTACCGATCGATAGGACTCGAAAAACGGATCCATGTCGACGACTAAGTCTTTTATTACCGGTAGCCCTTTTATTGGTTCCAGGACTATCTTGGGCCCAGCGTCTTTTACGAGCACTTTACATGCCAGCGCGTTGTGCCCGTTGATCACCATGGCATCCGACCCGCAGATGCCGTGTGCACAGGATCTTCTGAAGGTCAGTGATCCATCGTGGTACCACTTGATCTTGTGAAGGACGTCTAATACTCGGTCCATATCGTCAGCTTCAAGCTCATAGGTCATCCAAAAGGGGCGATCGTCCTCTTCTGGATCGAACCTTTTGATCGAAACTGTGATGTCCATTTCGCTCCTGCTAATACCTTTTGAGCCCGCCTCAGTACTTTCGCTCCTGGGGCTTATACTTACCAAGTTTTACTGGCTTGTATCTGATTTCTATACCGCCATCCGAGCCCCGATAAGCGAGTGTGTGTTTCAAGTAATCCGTGTCGTTCCGCTCTGGAAAATCCTCTCTATAGTGGCCGCCACGACTTTCTTTGCGAGCTTGCGCGCTTGCCACAAGCACTTCGGCGAGGTCTAGCAAAAAGCCGAGCTCGATTGCCTCGGTCAGGTCTGTGTTGAAAACCTTGCCCGGATCATCGATTGCAACGTCGCGGTACCGGTCTTTGAGATCGGATATGTCTTTTGCGGCACGTTCGAGGGTTTCAGCCGTACGAAATACTCCGGCGTTGTCCATCATGGTCTCTTGCAGTTCTGCCCGAATTGCTCCCACCCTCTCCCCCTCTTCTCGCTTTTTTAATGCCTCTATCTGTTCCTCGAGACGAACTGCAGGTTCCTTGTCTACTTCGGGGAAATCTGACTCTGACGCAAACTCTGCCATGTGCAGTCCGCCGCGCCTACCAAAGACGACTATGTCGAGAAGGCTATTGGTGCCGAGCCGGTTTGCTCCGTGCACCGAAACGCAAGCGCACTCGCCCGCTGCGTACATCCCCGGCATCGGCGTGTCTTTCTCATCGACTACGACGCGAGCATCGGTGTCAGTTGGGATGCCACCCATTGCGTAATGCGCAGTGGGCTGGATCGGGATCGGGTCGGTCTTCGGCTCGATTCCCAGGTAAGTTCGAACGAAGTCCGTTATATCGGGAAGCTTCTCGTCTATGACTTCTTCGTCGAGGTGTGCGACTGATAGGTACACATAGTCCGATCCTCCGATACCGCGTCCCTCTCGAATCTCGGTGTAAATAGCTCGGCTCACAATGTCGCGAGGGGCTAAGTCCTTGATGGTGGGAGCATATCGCTCCATGAACCTCTCTTCTTTGTCGTTGAGCAGGATACCGCCTTCTCCTCTGGCAGCTTCGGAAAGGAGGATGCCTAGCCTGTAGATACCTGTGGGATGAAACTGGAAAAACTCCACATCTTCGAGCGGTATTCCCCTGCGGAAGCAGATTGCTGGGCCGTCTCCAGTAAGGGCGTGAGCATTGGATGTGACTTTGAAGATTCGTCCATATCCTCCGGTGGCCCAAAGAACCGCTTTGGAGTGAAAGATATGGACCTCTCCAGTTCGTAACTCCAGCGCTACTACACCGGCCGCTCGTCCATCGGAAATGATCACATCAAGTACCTGGAACTCATCGAAGAACGTAACGTGACGGGCAATACATTGCTGATACAGGGTTTGCAAGATCATGTGCCCAGTGCGGTCCGCAGCATAGCAAGCCCGCCTCACTGGCGCCTCGCCGTGGTTGCGAGTGTGTCCACCGAAACGGCGTTGATCTATTCGACCATCTTCGGTCCTACTGAAAGGAAGGCCGAGATGCTCCAGTTCCAACACCGCATCTACCGCTTCTCTACACATGATCTCGATTGCTGGCTGGTCGCCTAAGTAGTCGGAACCTTTTACAGTATCGAAGGCATGCCACTCCCAGGAGTCTTCTTCAATGTTGCCCAGGGCAGCACACATTCCCCCTTGAGCTGCGCCGGTGTGGGAGCGAGTGGGGTAAAGCTTCGATATCACGGCAACGCTGCACTTTGAGGAAGCGGCTAGAGCAGCCCGAAGGCCCGCTCCGCCTGCTCCGACGATGACAGCGTCATATCGGTGCGTTACTGGCAAGTGCTCATGTCCTCCTCTTACTGGCCCTTGACACTAGACTCCTGACGAACTTACCGAGGTATGAGCGATCCGAAGGTGGCAAGTATGACCGTGCCGACTACGAAGGCAAGTGCCGCCAGGCTGTAAAGTACGGTTTTTGCAAAGAGCAAACGGCCTTTTGAAGAGATGTTGTCTTCAAGAACAGTCTTTACTCCGTTTGTGCCGTGTAGAAGTCCCAAAGCCAGCAATAGCCAGTCCCATACTCTCCAGAAGGGATTTCCCCACCGCTGAACCACGAAATCAAAGGTTGTATCACGAACGTCGTTGATCATGTGCATGATCAGGAAATGCCCCAGTGCGAGAAAGATAAGGAACAGACCGCTAACTCGCATGAAAAACCAGGAGACGGCCTCGCTTCGAGGGATCTCCACCGACTTCTTCACCGCCCCTCTAGGAAGCGGAGCATCTTCCCCTCTGTGGGCTTTGTTTTCGAGATCTTCGAGAGTCGCGGCCATCAGCTACTCGTCGCAAAGAAGTTGTACAGCATCCAAGCTGCTCCGGGAAGGAAAAGCACTATGAACGCCAAGACTGCCCAAGCAGTTATGGTTTCTTGGCGGTCCGCTCCCTCTGGCCAGAAATCCACGATTGCAATCCGAACACCGTTGATTGCATGAAGCAAGAGCGCACCGAACAAACCGACCTCTAAGACGCGGAAAAACAGGGTCTCATACAGTTTGTGGATCGTGTTGTAAGCCTCTCGACCCCATCCGACCGCAGCTACATCCGCAATGTGAATGAGAAGAAAAAGGAATATCGCAGTGCCCGTGATGCGATGCAGGGTGTACGCCCACAGTCCCGGGCGACCTTTATAGAGAGAAACGCCCGGACCTCCGCCCTGCGAAGTAATACTGAGCGAAGACGTGTCGGCGTTGCTAGCTCTGCCCGTCGTATCGGAGGCAGCGAGCACGTCGGATGACAACTTCTGGCTCTTGCTATCTACTCGGCCAGACTCCTGTTCGGACTCGGTTCCTCTGTCGGATCCGTTATTTTCCAACTCCACTGCGGTATCTCCGGTCTGGTACTACGATCTTTACAAACTCTACAAGCTAAGTTCCAACGTGACGATTAGAAGCATAGGCGACCCGAGTAGGTGGCACGCCCCGGTGGGGACGTACTCCATCCCGTGCCTCCCAGCTGCTGCAGGGAGCACAGATGGATGCTGCTAGGCTCCGGCCAACCCAAGCCCAAAATGCCCGGCTGCTCGAAGTGTCAGATACAAGTGTTGTCTATAGGCGGCTACAGATGGCAAATCGAGCGGAAATCCTAAATTCTTTAGGAATCTAGAAAATATCGGCGCTACTTGCCAGTGTTACTTCGATTTCAAACCTAGACAACGGAACGAGAGGCACCCAAATGGAGCTAATTGTGTTGACCATCATGTTCATAGCCGCCGGAGCGATTGCTGTGTCGGCTCTGAAACGAGCTTTCACGGGGCAGATTTCGCCGTCTAGATGTCCTGCTTGCTACGCCTTGGTAGGCAGGGGGTACTCGAAGTGTAGGAAGTGCGGAGCGAGTTTTTTATGCCGACAGTGCTAGTAGTCGACGACGACGAAGACATACGACGGATTCTATCCCTCGTATTTGCTGAGTTCGGATTTAGCGTAGAAGAGGCTGCTTCGGGGAAGGAGGCTGTGGAACTGCTCGAGGCATGCGAGTACGACCTCGTAGTTCTCGATTTAGCGATGCCCGATGGGGACGGCTTCAGCGTATTGAGTCACCTCAAGCAAAAAGAGAGGAGGCCCCGTGTGGCCGTTCTCACAGCGAAGACCTCTGAATCGGATCGCAGAAGAGCTTACGAGCTCGGTGCCATCGACCTTACGACCAAGCCTTTCGACCCATTCGAACTGGTAACGAAACTCTCCGGTCTATTGATCCTGGATGACGAAGATTTGAGAGCGCGAGTCGCCAGAGACCTTAGAAAATCGAAGTTAATAGACGATCTAGAGCGCCTCATAAAGAGGGAGGTATCGTCCTCGGAATGAGGGGTTAGTGTGTTAGAAAGTAATTTTTGGCGTCGTAGGTAGACGCTGATCAGGTCAGTGAGTTCGGAGTCGTTCCACCCTAGAGGGAATACCTCTGTTCGAGGGGCGGTGTCGGCGGCTATAGGATGTTAGATACCTAGACCCTCTTGAACAAGCAGTCGACATAATCGGAAAGGTCGCTTAGTGAGCCAGACATCCCCATCCCAGCTGGATAGTCTTCCTCGAACGGTAGGAGAGCTGCGGGCATCCGGATACGAAGTTCTCTCCGTCAAGGAGGAGATCCGAAAAAATGTCCAGTCCAAGATCACTGCCGGAGAACCATTGTTCCCAGGCATCCACGGCTATGACGACACGGTGATTCCTCAAGTTGAAAACGCTCTCCTCGCCGGGCATGACATCGTGTTCCTGGGCGAGAGAGGCCAAGCGAAGAGCCGTATTATCCGCTGTTTTCAGGACCTCCTTGACGAGTATGTGCCGGTGCTGAAAGGTTCCGAAGTCAACGACAACCCTTTCGCTCCAATATCTCGGTACGGAAAGGACTTGCTCGCAGAAGAGGGAGACAATGCCCAGATAGAGTGGGTCCACCGTTCGAGGCGTATAACCGAAAAGTTGGCGACACCGGATGCGTCTGTGGCAGACCTAATCGGAGAGGTCGATCCCGTTCGTGTAGCGGAGGGACGCTATCTTTCCGACGAGCTCACCATTCATTACGGGCTGGTACCTCGGACCAATCGAGGGATTTTCGTAATCAACGAGCTTCCCGACCTTGCCGAACGCATACAAGTGGCCCTTCTCAACGTACTAGAGGAGCGCGATGTTCAGATTCGGGGATACACGCTAAGGCTACCTCTCGACATCCTGCTTGTAGTGTCAGCTAACCCAGAGGATTACACGTCTAGGGGGCGAATCATTACGCCGCTCAAAGACCGTTTTGGATCACAGATACGTACTCACTACCCCCCAGATATAGAAACAGAGCTCAAGATCGTCGATCAGGAGGCGCGCCTTCCCGACCTGGCCGGCAGACGGCTAGAAGTTCCCAAATTTATGCGCCAGATAGTGGCCGAGATTACTCATAGGGCGCGTCGCTCCAACAGCGTTAGTCAGGTATCCGGAGTTTCTGTTCGGCTGTCGATCTCGAACTATGAACTCCTCGTCGCGAATGCCTTGAGGAGAGCTTTGCGAACTGGCGAGGAAGAGGTAGTTCCGAGAATTGTGGACCTTTCGGCTCTAGCGGCATCTATGGCGGGCAAACTCGAGATCGAAGCGTTCTCGGATATGCAAGAGAACAGGGTCATTGAGCAGATCATAAAAGAGGCTACTTTAGCGGTATTCCGGAAGAAGGTTCGTCCGGACAAGTACAAGGCGCTGCTTGCCCGTTTCGAAGAGGGTCTTGCGGTTACCGTGGGGGATATGGAACCAGCTAGAGAGGTTATTGAGGCGGTCAATCCTAGTCCGGAGATAACCAAAGAATTTTCCGAACTTGGCGCAGGAGAGTCTCCTGGGGCGCTCGCCTCCGCGCTAGAATTCGTCTTGGAGGGCTTCCATCTCACAAGACGTCTCAACAAGTCAGTTCTCGGCGGGAAGGTCCTTTACGCCAAGGAGTGACCTCAATTTGGCCGATTCCTTTGCTTACCCAGATTTCGAAGAAAAGGCTCCAGGGGCAGGTATACCGTTTCCGAGGTCGGCCCAGTACTCTCACTGGGATGGGTCTCAGGAGCCATTTCCTCTTAGCCCAGATGAAGTGTTCGACCGTGTCTCGGACGAGATTCTCGAGCACGGCGACGTCGCGGGCGTTCTCCGCCGGCTTTTGTATCGAGGAATCCAAGTCGAGGGGCGCAATCTCGTGGGCTTGCATGAGATCATTAGCCGCCTCGCCCAACGACGCAGAGAGCTGCTGCGCCGTTACGACCCATCAGGTGTCCTGGAGAAGATACAACGAGCACTGTCAGATATCGAGTCGCTTGAGCGGGCAGGGATAAATAGGCGGATTGCCGAGGCCACTCGCTTTGAACAAGAAGCAGATGGGGAAGACAAGAGCGCTGCCGAGCGCTTCAAGGAAAGGGCACAGAAAGCCCTCACAGACCTGGATCTACTCCCTCCTGAGGTGACGAAACGTCTTCGGGCGCTCCAGCAGCACGATTTTATCGAGCCAGCGGCAAAGAGAAGGCTCGACGAGCTGTTGGAAGAGCTTCGAAGAGAAGCGGCGCAGCTCTACTTTCGCCAGGCTTCGGATGCTCTACGCTCTATGGACTCCGCTCAGCTTCAGCGGATGAAGAACATGTTTGCTGAGCTCAACAAGATGCTAGAGCAGCGGGCGGCCGGGGAGGACCCCGACTTTGACCAGTTCATGCACAAATACGGTGACTTTTTTCCCGAAAATCCCCGAGATCTAGACGAACTGCTAGCAGCTCTCGCAAGGAGAATGGCGATAACGCATGCGCTCATTGAGGGACTACCACTGCAGATGCGCGAGGAACTCCAGGAGCTGATCGACGGGTTGTTGAGCGACCTCGATCTTCGCTTCGAGATGGAACGGCTGTCTCAAAACCTGGCGGCTGCCTTTCCTCATCTACCATGGGACTCTGAGATACGAATGCTCGGAGACGAAGCTCTGAGCATGAGCGACCTCGGCGAGCTGGCTGAAGAACTCGCGGACCTGGACGCTCTTGAGGAAGTCTTAGAGGCTGCCGAGGAGGGTACGCTCGGTACCCAGCTCCACGAGGTTGACTTCGAGCGGGTGCGCCAGCTTCTGGGCGAAGAGGAAGCTGCATCTTTGAGACGCCTCGCTGAGCTGGTCGAGTCTTTGCGAGATGCTGGGCTCATCGACAGGAAGGGCTCCAAAGTCGAGCTAACGCCCAAGGCCCTCAGGCGGATTGGCGGATCTGCGATAGAAGAGATTTTCAAGCGATTGAGGCGGTCCGCATTGGCTTCCAATAGATCTCTCGAAGAAGGGGTAGGGATAGATAAAACGTTTCAGACGAGGCCGTGGGAGTGGGGAGATGGTTTCTCGGTTGATATCTTCGAGAGTGCCAAGAATGCAATTCGACGCGGCGGACCCGGAGTCCCGATCCAATTTAGCGTCGAGGATTTCGAGATCGAAGATACTGAGAGCCTGACGCGGTCTGCTACCGTGCTTCTGCTCGACCTTTCTTTGTCTATGATGATGCGCGACAGCTTTGTCGCAGCGAAACGGCTTGCTTTTGCGCTTCAGTCCCTAATTGCGAGCAAGTTCCCCCACGACTATTTCTCAATCGTTGGATTTTCAGAGTTAGCCCGGGAGATTCCCCCACGCGACTTGCCCGAGGCTACCTGGGATGGGGTGTACGGTACAAACATGCAGCATGCTCTCATGTTGGCTCGCTCGATTCTGAAAAACCGCCCCGCTCGTACACGGCAGGTGATCATGGTCACAGACGGCGAGCCCACGGCTCACTTAGAAGAGGGAGTTCCGTTTTTTTCGTATCCGCCCGTGATAAAGACAATTGAGGAAACGCTAAAAGAGGTGCTCCGCTGCACTAGAGAAGGGATAACCATTAACGTTTTCATGCTGGATAGAAGCCCCCATTTAGTTCGCTTCGTCCAGCAGATGACCAAGATGAACAGGGGGCGTGCTTTCTTTACGACACCCGAGCGCCTAGGGGAGTTCGTGCTCTACGATTTCTTGGAGTCGAAGACCAGACGTTCAAGCCCTTATACGTGACCAGGTCGAGGGGGTACTTGGGCCCCGTCGACAAGTAGCTAACCCAATCTAATGACTCAATTCGCCCTGAAGCTACCGGTTCATCCAGTGATATTACCCCGAGGCGAGGATCTACCTCTTCGCAGTCACGTACCTTGCAGCGCCGAGTGATACTCAGAAGAATCTCTCGGGGTTTTTATGTCGGGCGATTCCACTACTTTAACTACCCTGCCATCTTGGCCAATTACTACCGATACTCTGCGGGCCGCACCAATGGACTCGTCGAACGCACCGTACAGTTTCGATACCTCGCCTAGGGGCCATCGGTCGGCGAGTATGGGAAAGTCAAAGCCGTTCTGATCCGACCATGCTTTGATAGCATGAACGGAGTCACAGCAGATACCTATAACCGAAGCACCCTCGCTCTCGAACATTTTTCGTTCGTCTCGCAGAGCACACATTTCCTGTCCGCACACCGAGGAAAAAGCAAACGGGAAGAATACCAGCACCAGTTTTTCTCCTCGGTGCTCTGAAAGCCTCCACGGATTGCGATTCTGGTCGGGAAGAGAAAAATCGGGTGCCTCTTGTCCTACTTCTACCATTCCGTAGCCTCCTCTCGTGCAGGTCTATTCTTGGCCTATCATGCCACTTTCACGGACCCAAAACGCCTCGGCTATAACGGAGCCCGGACGGGCTGCGAGGGCTCTCACACCAAAACTTCTGGCGGCTGAGGGCTATTGTCCCGGACTACAAAAGATACAAAAAACAGGGATATGAAGCGCTACTCGCTCTGGGCAGTACGGTCGAGCCAGCGTCGAGGATCCTGCATCTCCTCGAAAGTCGGCAAGTATTTCGGACTCTTCCATAGCCGCTGAAGCGTCTCGATTCCTTCTTCTGCCGTCACGAACTGACAAAAAGCGAGAGCTGTAGCGAACTCGTGAGAATCCAGTTCTATCCCAGATAAGCGCAGCAAAAGTCTTTCAGCTGAACCGCGGTCAAAGTGGTGGCGGTGCATCACTTCCCTAGCTTTGTCTGGATCTCTTGCGATTTGTACCGCTGCTACTGCGCAGATGTGCTCAGCATAGGCCTCTAGCACGGCAATGCAGGAGCGAAGGAGATCCGTTGCGGCAACGGGTGGCGGAACGATGAGAGCCTCCAACAGGCCGGTGGGATCCTGGGCGAAGGTTTCAAACGATGACGGATCCGACGGGTCGAGGGTCGACACCTTGTCGGCCACGGCCTCAGGGTCGAAACGGATTTCGGATACTGCCCTCTGCACTCCAATAGCTAGAAACCTTCTTAGCCAAGGAACCATGAATTGTCGCAGGTGTGCGTACTCATGGAGACACACCCACAGCCCTGCATCATTCTGGTCGACTCCGTAGCTGGCTGCGGAGCGCGTGACAGCAGCCGGTAAAACTTTGGCCTCGGGAGCAGCGGTTCTAGGGAGGAGAACGTCAAATCCGGACCAAATCCAGGCTGCCATCTTCCCGAGGAGTAAGCCAAATTGGGCGCCGAGAAGCACGGGCATTATAGGACCTACTATCGCTTGTACAGGCCCAATCTCCCCTGGACCCACTTCGCTCGCTGCCGTGAGTCGAGATGCTATCGTCTCGAGGGTGTACTTGAACTCCTGCACACTAGAGCGCGCCCACTCTTGGGAGCTAACCAGAGAGGGGCTGAAAACCGACACTGTTCCCGGAGGAAGGGGCGGCACCAGGCTTTCAGTGCGTAACTCCACAACTCGAAACAGTTCGTCGAATCGTAGGTCGGAAGCACACTGCGAGACACCCTCTGCCGACTCTCGGGCCATCCATGCAGCTACTTGTTCTGCTACCTGCCAGTTGACGGGACCCTCACTCGCTTGTCGCCATGGCCGTCCTCCAGATGCGGGTATCGGATGTTCAAAGGGGTCGCGCTCTGACATGTCTATCCGAATGCCTTCCATGAAAAGGCTGACACCCACTCGTAGTTCTTTGTCGAAACCTCTGCCTTGAAGGCTTGACTTGACCTCCCTCTAGCCAGCGCTTAAAACCTCCAAGGCTCTGCTCTAGCCTTGCGTCTTTTGTTTCTACTTTGTTGGTGGAGCCAAGTAATACGACTCCCACTCGTCCCAATCCGGTGTGAAGTAGCGCACACGAACCTTTTTATATTCCTTGACCGACCACAACAATGCGTGCTCTGCGATCCCAGTGTCTTCGGAGATAGCTTGAACTGCAGCCTCGATGTCGCTCGCTCTCCTGCCGTGAAGCATTGTGAAAATAGAGTAAGGCCAGTCGTCGTATGTGGGCCGTCGGTAACAGTGGCTCACTGAAGCGAACGATGCCATACGGTAACCCACTTCGTCGATGCGATCTTCTGGGACACACCACACTGCCATTGCGTTGGCTTTGAATCCTGCTGACCGGTGATTCATTACAGCTGCGAACCTCCGCATTAGCTTTTGCTTTATGAAGTCTTGGGCAGTCGCTACGAGCTCTTCGCCTGTGGTGCCTAGCGTTTCAGCTTCTAGGTCGAATGGCTCCTCTACTAAGGGAAGGTCTTCTTGCAGTACTCGAATCGCAGCTTTTTCTTGCTCGCTAAGTACTGGGCCAGGGCTGTGTATCCAGATATCAGGCTTCTCGTTCTCTTCCACTTCCGCTTTTTCGGTTGCTTTTCGCTTGCCAGTCATGTCCAGCTTCACACCGATCTTGAAAAGCTTGAGAGTCGGCAGCACTCTGGTCGATCGCGCTTCCGACAAGCGGTGGACGACTCTGACGTGGTCGTCAAACGAGGAGCCTGGAGGGACGGCTAGCGTATACCAGAGGTTGAACTCATGGTTCCTTTTGTAATTGTGAGAGATTCCCGGATGGGCGTTGAGGCGTTCAGCAGCTTCGTCGATTTTGTCCGGATCGACTCTGGCTGCTATGAGGCTCGATTTGTAGCCTAGGGCGCGGGTATCGAAAATAGCGGAGAGCTGCCGCAGAACCCCCGCCTCTTTGGCGGCACCGAGTCGCTTGATAACTTCGGCGGGGGAGATGTTGAGCCGCGCTGCCAGCTCGTTGTACGGATAGCGGGTTAACGGGAACTGCCATTGCACTTCATTGAGGAGTTGGTTGTCGAGATCGTCCAAGACTTTGGTAGCCATGCAACTAGTCTCTCTTATAGCGGCAGTGTCTGCAAAAAGTACGTGTTGCAGTGGCCGATGCTGCCATGCTCAAAGACGCGCACTGACACAGGTGGCGGTTGGTTACTAAACTTGTAGGCATCTCGAGACTTGAAGGGATCTCGAGGGTGTCGAGTCAGCCGGGAGTGAGGGTGAGCGGGCTTATTTACCTTGTAGGCGCGGTTGTTATGGCTGCGGTTGGATTAGGGGTTCTCTGGTTCGTACAGAAAGCCCCTCTCCGCGACTCGCTAAAGGGGGTCGACGAGTTCAAGCGTGCCCGGATGGCGCTGAAGAAAAGGGAGCGACCTTATATATGGCGAGATCGAGCCGGGCTACAATCCGGCACTAAGTGGGGGAATAGTAATCATAGGGATAACGAGTCCTCCACGGTGAAGGTACTTCGGTAACACTGCCCCCTGTTAGCCGGGAGAGTTCAGCTGGCCAGAGATATCGCAATCGACCTCGGTACAGCTAACACCCTTGTCTATCTCAAGGGCGTGGGTGTGGTTCTCAACGAACCTACCGTGATCGCACTCAATACTCTCACTGGCGAGGTTCTTGCCATGGGTCGCCAGGCTTGGTACATGATCGGTCGGACGCCAAGCTCTATCGTGGCTGTACGTCCCCTACGAAAAGGGGCGATAACCGATTACGAGGTAACTCAAAGACTCATCCGTCTGGTTTTGGAAAAAGTCGGCGTGTCTCGCTTCCCCCGCCCGAATGTGCTCGTATGTGTTCCCTCAGCGATAACTGCAGTCGAGAAGCGTGCTGTAGAGGAAGCCACTCACAAGGCTGGAGCCCGCGCGGTGTACTTGCTGGAACAGCCCATGGCGGCTGCCATGGGAGCAGAGCTCCCAATCCACGAGCCGCTGGGAAACATGTTGATCGACATCGGAGGGGGAACCACCGAGGTGGCGATAATTTCGCTTGGGGGGATTGTGTCGCTCAAGGCTATTCGGGTAGGAAGCTTCGATTTCGATGCCGCATTGCAGGTGTACACGCGTGCCAAGTACTCGGTTGCTATTGGTGAACGCACTGCCGAAGATATCAAGCTAGCAATCGGTTCTGCCTGGCCGGTGGACGACTCTTTGAAGGTGGAGGTACGTGGGAGGGACATCACAACCGGACTTCCCCGTACCCTGATTCTGACCTCAGAGGAGGTTCGAGAAGCTATCTCAGATCCAGTGGACGCAATAGTCTCAACTGTCGTCGACGCGCTCTCCGAGTGTCCGCCCGAGCTGTCTCAGGACATCCTTCTTAGAGGAATAGTCCTCACCGGCGGCGGAGGAATGCTGAAGGGTATGGACATACGAATAGCTGAGGAGACTAGTGTGCCAGTGCATCTCACGCCAACGCCGCTCGAGACTGTGGTAAGAGGCGCAGGCAAGGTTCTAGAAGAGTTAGAGACGTTGCGATCCCTTTTCTTGTGAAAGCCCTTTCCGCAACACTGAGGTTCTCACGGCGCGGGTTTCGAGGTGTCTTACCCTTACTCGTGAAAAAAGGGCCTATCGCTGAACCGTCTACTAGCTAGGTTGCCTTCTCGTTCTAAACGATTACCCCATCATGTCGGCTGCCGACCTATCCCCTAACGCTGTTCCACAAAAACTGAATTCCCAAAGAAGCGATGAACGATACGAGAATGGCTATCGCGATCCCCAGTACCACGCATAGAGCCGCTAGGGTGAGGGCGTATACGATTTTCCGCCTTAGCTCGCGCGCACGCTGCCTTGAGTTATCTGCGTAAAAGCTTTTGGATTCTAACGATGCTGTACCCATCCCAAAAGACGATACACCGAAACCTACAAGGGGACGAATTGCCGCGTCGGTGGCAGCTTCTGGCGGTTTCATGTGCTCTTTTTTTTTCGATCGTAGTGGTAGGAGCGGGAAATGTTCCGGTAGACAAGACCGTGCTGGCCCCGGGAACAGTCGAAAGCCTCGCCTCTCGAGTGTCGGTGGTCCCAACCACTGTGGAGCAGACCGCATCAGGTCGGACCAGGTCCAGAGATTCATTTAGCGACCGCCCAGGCCAGGGAGATATTCGGTTAGTGACTGTCCGCACCTGGAGGGCAACCTTGGCCGACCTAGCCTATGCGGCAATCAGAAGTGACGTCGAGGTTTTTGACGATCCTACTATCAGCGAACCAGAGCCCCAGCGCCAGAAGCGCCGCAGTTCGGAGCTGGCATCCTCGGAAGTAGTGGCGCAGTTTGTGGCGTCACGAGCAGCCGGCATTCCGGTCACACCCACAGGATCCGGAGCCTTGGTGGAGGACGTCACGACCGATGCGTCTAAAAAAGCTCTAGTCCCGGGAGACGTGATAACCGAAGTGGCTGGGCTGCCAGTGCGCGTAGCTGACGACATAAGAGGGTCGCTAGACGGCAAATCCCCTGGGCAGGTCGTCCAAGTGAGATTGATACGGGGGTCAGATTCTATTACGACTGAGGTAACGTTGACCGCCAGTTCCGAGCATCCGCACCGAGCATTGCTCGGAGTTATCGTATCGACTGCCGACTTGCATTTAGCTTCGCCACTCAAGGTTGAGTACCGCCTTACAGGGATAGGTGGACCCTCGGCGGGACTGGCACTGGCGCTAGAGCTATATTGCCGTTTTACAGGCAGAGATTTGACCGGGCCTTCTATTGTGGTCGCTACTGGGGAGTTACAGCTGGATGGGAAAGTACTGCCAGTGGGGGGAGTGGCCCAAAAGGCTCGCGCTGCAGTCTCCGCTGGCGCCGACATTCTGGTGGTACCAGCGGCGAATGCTGAAGAGGCTCGCAGCTACGCAGGCGACGTCGTTGTACTGGGAGTGAATTCGTTCGCCGAGGCTGTTTCGGTACTCCTTGCTCTGGCAAACAGCGCACAGACGGTTAGCTGAGTCCATCCGGCAATCAGCGGGGAAGGTGTGCGCGACCCGCGCGCTGGCAAACAGCGCACAGACGGTTAGCTGAGTCCATAGCGCTGCAAAGAGATCTGGGCTATCCTAGATCCAGAAACTATGTGCTGGGGATCGTAGGTCAACTTTAGGTACGGTAGTCGTGAGCTCGCCGGTGTGGTACCACATGCAATGGTACTCGTCATTTCCGACGCGGCGGACGGGGAGATGGCAATAGAACTAAGCCCCACCCAAGTACAGAGAACCGACTTTCCTGTAGCAAAGAAGGGCTACGACGTTGACGCCGTCAGGGCGCACCTACGCGATGCGGCAGCCGCATTGGAGAATGCCTTAAGAAGGGCGAAGCTAGCCGAGGACCGTGCCCGTAGAGCGGAGGAAGCACTTGCTCAAGCCAGCCAAGCGCAACAGGCTGCTGCGGTTCCCGAGCGGCAGGTCGCCGAGGAGACGGAACGGGTTCTAAGAACTGCGAGGGAGAGTGCGGCGGCTATAGAAGAGGAGGCTAGGCGAAAAGCCGAGGAAATGATAGCCGGGGCACAGCAACAAGCAGCAGCCATAGTAGCTGAATCCCAGGCGAAAGCTCAGCAAGCGATAGCGGAAGCAGAGGAGAACGCTCGTCAACTTCTGGCTCAAGCGGAATTCTCTGCTCGTTCCTCGGCCACTGCAGAAACTCTCGCAGAAGCTGAGCGACAGGCAGCACAGACAATTGCAGAAGCGAAACAGAGGGCCACTGCAATTCTCCAGGCAGCCGAGGAAGAAAGGGCGAAGAAGCTCAAGGAGCTTCAAGAGAAAGCAGATCTTTTAGAACGACGACGAAAAGAGGCTTTGGCTGAACTAGAGCTCCGGCGTGAGCAGGCTATAAAAGAGATCGAGGCCAGAAAAGAAGAGTTGCGTGCTCTCAGAGCGGAGGCCGGTTTCAAGAAGAAAAAGAAGTCAAAGAGCGGACGAATCGCCTCGGGGGTCGTCGCTGAGGCTAGAGAGGTTTCTGAGAGCGCGGCTTCGGAGGCACGTGAAAAGGCGTTGAGTTCGAGAGCTTCGGGAGAAAGAGGTGAGGCTGCCGAGCAGGCGATGGTTTCTACAGAGGTGGAATTGGCGGCAGCGACCCAGGAGAACAAAACCGCCGATGCCGCCGCTCCGCTTGCGGGCAGCGGAGCAGGGGTCGAGGGAGAAGTTCCAGGGTATGAGGCTTTGTTCAGTAGATTCAAAGAAGGGGAGGTGCGATCCTCGGGTCCAGTCACAGAGAGATTATCAGGACCTGTGCCTCGGACGACCGGGGGACGATTTTCTGGCCCTGTATCCGGGCCCGTAACACACGCGGTCTCTGGACCTATCTCAGAACGCCCTTCGGGCCCTCTGAGCGCTGGCCAGAGCATTGACGCCGAGGCGATGCTTGCCACATCCGTTGAAATCCCGGTGCCTCAGGGTGCAGAGATTGAAGTTCCGGAAGCCCAGGCAAAGATTGTTGCTGTGCTGCGCAAGCAATTAGTAAGAAAACTCAAGAGAGCACTTCAGGACGAACAGAACGTAGTTGTCGAGACAATTCAGAAATCGGGTGGATCAGGCGATCCGGATAAGTTGATTCCTAGTGCAGCCGAGATGACTAAACGCGTTCGGACCCAGTGCGACGCAGTGCTTTTTGAGCTGGCGAAGTTGGGATGGAGCGCCGCTGGAGGATCTGGGGCACAGCCGACCGATGCCCGCTCCGAGGCTATTGTCACTGTCAGACTGGTGGATCCCCTCAGAGCTCAGTTGGTTGCAGTGGTCGCAGAGGGCCAGTCAGCTGGTGAGCCGGTGGCCGGACTTTGTGAACGCGTGCACAACGTATTTAGGATCTGGAAAGGTCCCGAGCTAGCGGATCTGGCTGCATTTTTGGCGCACGAAGTCTTCTCTGCAGGACAGTCCGCTTCTGTAGGGCGCTAAACACAGCTGGTTTAGTCTTGATTTTTAGATTCACAGGGCGCGGTCAATGCTCGCTCGCGCTGGCTGATACCATAGCCCGAGCGTTTTCTAGATAACGTTTCCCTAATATGGACGAAGATATTCCTTTCTCAATAGAAGATTTTGCCGAGCGCGATGAACCCGGAGGTGGTCGGATAAGGCAAAGATCCCGTCGTGGGTTGTTGGGCTTGATAATCGTCGTCGTTGTCTTGACATTGTTATCGCTGGGGGCCATTTCTCGCTTTTACACCGAACTCCTCTGGTTCGACGAAGTCGGCTTTAAGTCGTTTTTCTTGACCCGCCTGTCTTTGCAGTTTGCGATAGTCATCGTTGGGTGGCTTTTCGCATCAGCCTTTGCCTGGATCAACTTGCGCATTGCTTCAGCAACCCAACCGCCATACTCGTTATCTGGCCTGGGAGCGGAGAGAGGCATTCAAGAGGATCTGAGAATCCGTTATCGGGAGTTTGTTTACCCCTATAGACGCTGGATCCTACTAGCCGTTTCAGTGGTTTTAGGAGTTCTGGTGGCTGGGGGGCTGCAACGGGATTATGTATCGGTGATCTTATTTCGAAATGCTGAGCAATTCGGAATAAAAGAGCCCGTGTTCGGGAGAGACGCTGGGTTTTATGTTTTCAAGCTTCCTCTTCTTGAGCAACTTGCAGTATATGCCTGGACAGTACTAGTTCTAACATCCGTACTAGTGGCTGTGCTTTACTACCTAAATGGAAGCATTGATTTGCAGGCAGTGGTAGGGGAGCGGATCACCCGGGCTGCCAAAACTCACCTATCTGTGCTTTTAGCGGGTCTGGCGTGCTTGCAAGCCTACCGATATTGGCTAGACCGATTTAAACTTCTTTACTCCGACCGTGGGGTGGTTACAGGCGCCTCTGCCACCGATGTAAAGGCATCGCTTCCAGCTTACAACTTACTAATAGTCATTTCTCTCCTAGTGGCTATTTTACTAGTTGCAAATATTTTCAGGCGAGGATGGGCATTGCCGGTTGTAAGTGTTGGGATCTGGATACTCGTCCAACTGCTAGGCGCCGGCATTTTCCCAGCTTTTTACCAGAGGTTCGCAGTTCAACCAAACGAGTTTGTACGAGAACAGGAATATATTGCTAGA